>JAJAZB010000263.1 GCA_026785975.1 Cytophagaceae bacterium
AACCAACGTGCTGCCCACCCTTGTCTTAGCGGAACGATACCTTGAACGTATCCACATGGCATCGTCTGACCAAGAGCGCAAGCAATACGCCGAAGAATGGCACCAAACTCACGCAAGTTTTACGCCGGAGCAAAAAGCCGAAGTACAGCCGCTTCTGGATGAGATAAAAGAAAGTATTTTAGCCCGCTTTGCCGAAATGGACGGCCTCGTCGCTGACTTCACAACGAAGCATCCTGATTTGGCGCACCTTTTTGAGGAAAAATAAACTGTCTGCCCCAGTTCACTCTTTCACCTCCCGCACAATCCCCGCCCCCAGCGCGTAGCCCACTTTCAAGCCCAGCGTCAGGCTGGGGCGTAGGGCATCCGTTGGCACAGAATCCAGCGACGACGAAAACACCGAGCGCCCTGGGGTGACCCGGCCCTCGGCGGGCACGTCGTGGTAGGCTGCGTAAACCTGCCGGACACCCGAAATAATAATCGAAAAGCCAGCGGTTGCGGATGGTTTGTTCGCCGATTTTGAGGTGAAACCCGTACACGTCCTTACCCGCCCGGTAGCGCAACCGCTGAGAATAGGCGCAGTCTTCGTCGATGCACTCGCGCGCCACTTCGCTCTCAACGGCCACGCTGAGGCGTTTGAAAAGGATTTCCGCCGCCCAGTACCGCCCGACATGGCCCCGATGAAGAGTTTCCGGTCGTAACTAAACAGGGGTTTCAATGCCAAACCCCAGGGGCACTTTGCCCACTAACTCCGGTTTGTCGGGCTGGCTGATGTCGAATACCTGGAGGTCGGTTTTGCCAACGGTGTACAGCGTATTGCCGACGATGACGAAGCGGGCCTCCGAACCACCCGTACCGTCGCCACCGCCCGGCGAGGCGGCGTCTTTGTTGCAACCGCCCACAACTGCCGCGAGAATTAGCGCCAAGCTGAAATTGAGTATCGTTTTGATTTTCATAGGATTATAAAATTTAGCGGCGACATTTTGGGTTAGTCAGCAGAACTCTTTCCCACCCAACCACGATGCCCTTGGCCGGGTCCACGCACTCAAACGACACGTCGATTTCGGGCGGGAAAGTTTCGGCGGGAAAAACGTTCGCCACGCGCCGGACCACCCGCACGTCGGTGGGCTGTTGGATATTGAATACGACGAGGTCGGTGGCGTTGTCGGCGTAGAGAAAATCGCCTTTCACGGCCAAATCGATGTTGTCGGGAATAGACAAGAATCCCAGCTTGCGGGGCTGGCGTGGGTCGCGGTTGTCGAGTACGTGAATGCCCTTGCCGACTTCGTTGATGAACAAAATCTGGTCGCGGATGAACAATTTGCCGGGCTTGCGGAGCGGTTGCGGCGGCAGCGAAGTGACGGTTTCGAGGGCTTCGCGACTGATGTAAACGGGGCGGTAACCTTCGCGGGAAATATCGGGCGCGGGTTCGTTGGGCGTGCAGCCGTTGAGGAAGGCTCCAAGCAGCAGCAGCCCGTAGACCGGCAGGCGAACAAGGGACGGAGGTGTTTTCGTAGTTAGCGCGTTGGTTGAGGGAATTGGCCGGTTTTGCGGGATAAAGTCAATACGGTCGTTCCCAAAAAAGCGTTGCGCCAGGGCAAAGAAAACGGCCGATCGCCTCACCGCGCGCGGTGAGGCGAAAAAATCTTACCTCTCACGGCCACTTCACAAAATAAACCGCGTCGACAAGAAATTCGACTCCTGGTTGTTCACGATGTCGTTCACGATGTCCTTGTTGGCATTGGTTTGCTTAGTGGCAACCACCGTGCGAATGCTAAACGCCCGCAGTGCATCGTGTACCGACAGTGTGCCTTCGGCGGAATCTTTGCGGCCCGTAAACGGAAACGTATCCGGCCCGCGCTGACACTGGGCGTTGATGTTGACCCGACTGACCTGATTGACCAACTGGTCGACGAGGTGGGCAATTTGCTCGTGATGCGTACCAAAAACCGACACCTGCTGGCCGTGGTCGGCGTGGATGAGGTACTGAATGGGTTCCTCGACATCATCGAACGGGACGACGGGAATCACCGGGCCGAACTGCTCTTCGCGGTACAATTTCATGCCTTCTTTCACCGGGTACACCACCGCCGGAAACACAAACGAATGGGCCGTTTGGCCGCCGTGTTCGTTGACGACGCGGGCACCGTCCTGCCGGGCTTCTTCGATGCATTCGGCCAGGTAAGTCGGCTTGTTGGGTTCGGGCAGGGGCGTAATTTGCACCCCCGCATCCCAGGGCATTCCGGGTTTCAACTTCTCGACTTCCGCCGCCAGTTTTTCCACAAACCGCTCGGCGATGCTGCGGTGGACAAAGAAAATCTTGAGCGCCGTGCAGCGTTGCCCGTTAAATGAAAGCGCCCCCAGCAGGCATTCTTTCACCGTCACGTCGAGGTCGGCGTTGTCGAGGATGATGCCCGCATTTTTAGCATCAAGACTCAAAATAGCCCGCAAGCGGTTCGATTTTGGGTGCATTTTCTTCAATTTGTCGGCTACGCGGCTGGAGCCGATCAGGGCCAGCACATTGACTTTCCCCGACTCCATCAGGCTCGGAATCACCGAGTTACCCCGCCCGTACACGGTGTTGATGACCCCCGCCGGGAAGCTACTCCGAAACGCTTCGAGCAACGGATAATGCAACAGCGTACCGTGCTTGGGCGGTTTGAACAGCACCGTATTGCCCATAATCAGCGCCGGGATGAGCGTCGTGAAGGTTTCGTTCAACGGATAATTGAACGGCCCCATGCAAAGCACCACGCCGAGCGGCGAGCGGCGGATTTGCCCGATAATGCCCTCGGTAATCGTGAACGAGGAGTTTTGCCGGTCGATGCTTTTCAACTCGTCGATGGTGTCGTAAATGTACTGCACCGTGCGGTCAAATTCCTTCTCCGAATCCCCGAGCGATTTGCCGATTTCCCACATGAGCAAGCGCACCACTTCGGCTTTTTTCTGAACCATTTTCCGGGTAAACTGCTCGACGGCGGCAATTCGGTCGGTTACCGACATGGTGGGCCATTCGCCGCGCCCGTCGCCGTAAGCCTTCACGGCGGCATCGAGCACCTCCATCGCTTCGTCGGGGCCGGTGATGGGGTAACTGCCGATGCGTTTCCGCGCGAGTCCAGCGTCAGTTTTCACAAGAACGGGCGAGAGAACGTCCTGCGTGGCCCCGTTCCAGGGTTTCATTTCACCGCCAATGAGGTATTCACGTTGTTCGATGGGTTGGTTAATACGGTGTTCAGCCGGAATCTGTTCCTCGGCGGGAAACAGATCGGCCAGATTCAATTGGGTCATTCTGAACGGGAAGAAGGTTGAAAAGAGATGCAAAACTATAAAGAACGATTTAGTACATTGTAATTTAAGTTTTCTTGTAATCACTGTTAGCTGGGTTGACTTTCGTGTACTGGCTGTTGAGTGTTTCACGGGCCTGGTCAACCGTGAACTACCACTTGATTCTTACTCCCGCCTGATTACGGCTCTCAGCCCAAGCCAGTACTTGTTTTTCCAACTCAGCCTGGGTCGAAATGCGTCGGTTTAAACACCGACGCGATAAGGCTGAAAACTCAATGGCACCGGCCACCCGGCTCGATCATGTTCAGCCACGAACCGCACTTGGGCGTGTAGTAGAACTCAAAGCGGGCGGACAAGGCAGCCGCTTCTTCAGCGGGTAAACATTCATAAAACGCATTCGGCGTGTGCGTGTTTAAATTATCTTGTACCAGTCTGATTTTTAACGATTTATGGTAGAATTTGGCAATCATCTGCATAAACTGGATGTACTCTTTTTTGGTCCGTTGCTCATACACAGCCATCAATCGCTGCCCCCCATGAGGAGTTAACGCCCCCATCACAACGTACGATCCATGCTTACTGTAGGCGTAGTGTTCTTTGGCTACCCGACCCTGTTGAGGAGCAAGGCCCTCTATCACATCCCCAATCAGAAAACAAGGGCGTTCATCAAAGCACACCAAGGGATACTGCTCATCGACCGCCAAAGCGTACAAGACTAAGAGTGTTTCCAGCCGAAAGACATACTCCGCATTAATCTGACCAATGCACCATTGGTGCTTCAGGTGGGGTTTTAACTCATTTTTTTTAGAATCACCCCCGCCTGATTGTGCGACAGATGCTCGCAATAGCCTAATTCAACCGCTTTGTTGGCGAGTAGGCGTAAGGACCACTGGCTGCGGCCATCAGGTGCTTGCGAACAGGCTAAAGCGGTTAATTTGGCCCGGCTTTCTGGGTTAATTTCGATGGGCCGCCCACTGCGGGGAGCATCAAGAAGAAACTCCAGTTGGGTCTTTTGGTATTTAGCCGCCCAATCGGCGAGGGTGGTGGTGGTGAGATCGACTGTCTTCGCCACCTCTTTATAGGTCTTTGCCTGGTTGAGTTCTAACAGAGCGGTAGCCCGTTTGAATGTTTTGACGGGCAGCGTACCTTTGGTCAGCAATTGACGAAGGTAAGTTTGGTGTTCGTCGGTCAGGGTAACGTGTCTCTTTGCCATACCCGAAGATAACTCGATAAACTTAAATTACAAAGTACTTAGCCACCGGCCATACCCACGTTCAACCAAAACAATATCTTCGTGGCTTATATCCGAAAATTCATGAAAAACCCTGCCCTATTCCTCCTACCCGTCCTGCTGGCCGGGCAACTAACCGGGTCCACGGTGGCGCTTGGCCAAACCGTGGTCAAACCCACCGACAACCTCGTTGTCGAAGGCCTGCCGCCCATTCCTACCTCGGTAGCCGAGGGCGTGAAACGCTACACCGAATCGCGCTCGGCGTTTTTCACCAGTTGGCACCCGACCAAACAGGAAATGCTCATCGGCACACGCTTCGCCAACACGCCTCAGGTACACCGGCTCACCATGCCGATGGGCGCTCGCACCCAACTTACGTTTTTCGACGAACCCGTCAACGGCGGCTCCTACGACCCGAAAGCGGGCGCTTATTTTCTGTTTGGCAAAGATGTGGGCGGCAACGAATTCGCCCAACTTTACCGCTACGACCTGGCCGACGGCACCGTGACGCTGCTCACCGACGGGGGCCGCTCGCAAAACGACGGCCCGACGTGGAGTCCCTCGGGCAGCCGCATCGCTTACGGCAGCACCCGGCGCAACGGCGGCGACCGCGACGTGTACGTAATGAACCCGCTCGACCCCAAGTCCGACCGGCTCGTGCTCCAGGTGCAGGGCGGCGGCTGGGGAGCCATCGACTGGTCGCCGGACGAAAAGCAGGTGCTGGTGAGTGAGTACCTTTCGGTGAACGAAAGCCATCTGTACCTCGTGGACGTGGCTTCGGGCCAGAAAACCGAGCTGACACCTCGTAGCGAAACTGGCGTGGCCTACGGCGGCGGCGTTTTCTCGAAAGACGGCAAGGGTATTTTCCTGACGACGGACAAAGACAGCGAATTTCAGCGCCTGGCCTACCTGGATTTGGCCACGAAAAAATGGTCGTTTCTGACTGATGCCATTCGCTGGGACGTGGAGCAAGTTGAACTCTCGAAAGACGGCAAACGCCTGGCCTTCACCACCAACGAAGCGGGCGTGACAAAGCTCCACCTGATGGATCCCAAAACGCGCCAGTACAAGCCCGTGCCGGGTTTGCCGGTGGGGAACATCGGCGGGCTGAACTGGCACCCCGACAATTCGGGTCGATTGGCCCTGACGATGGCAACGGCCCGCTCTACCGCCGATGTGTTCGTGCTCAACGCCAACACCAATGCGCTCACCCGCTGGACGGAAAGCGAACTCGGCGGCATCGTGCCGTCTTCCGTTTCGGAACCGAAACTCATTACCTGGAAAAGCTTTGACGGCAAGGAAATTAGCGGATTTTACTACAAACCGGGAGCAAAGTTTAGGGGCAAGCGGCCGGTTATCATCAACATCCACGGCGGGCCGGAGGGACAGTCGTCTCCCAGTTTCCTCGGACGCAGCAATTACGTCCTCAACGAACTGGGCGTGGCGATGATTTTCCCCAACGTGCGCGGCTCAACGGGCTACGGCAAGAGTTTCGTGAAACTCGACAACGGCTTGAAACGCAAGGATTCCGTCAAAGACATCGGCGCACTGCTCGACTGGATTGCCCAGCAGCCCGACCTCGACGCCAGCCGGGTGATGGTGACCGGCGGCAGCTACGGCGGGTACATGACCCTGGCCTGCGCCGTCGATTACAACGACCGCATTCGCTGCGCCCTCGACGTGGTGGGCATTTCTGATTTCAAAACCTTTTTGCAAAACACCGAAAGCTACCGCCGCGACCTGCGCCGGGCCGAGTACGGCGACGAGCGCGAACCGGAAATGGCGACGTTTTTTGAGCAAATCGCCCCACTCAACAACGCCGCTAAAATCACCAAGCCGCTGTTCGTGGTGCAGGGTGGCAACGACCCCCGCGTGCCCCGCACCGAGGCCCTGCAAATGGCTAATGCCGTGCGCAAAAACGGCAGCCCGGTGTGGTACCTCGAAGCCAAAGACGAAGGCCACGGCTTCCGAAAAAAAGGCAACCAGGATTTCCTGTTTTACACCACGGTGCAGTTCATCAAGCAGTTTTTGCTCAACGAAGCACCCTGAAACCTTTTTTCAGTGCTCAATCATCGGCTTCAGCGATTTGGCCTCTTTGATGATGTCTTCGATGAGGGAAAGTGAAGGCGGACGGGTCGTCAGGTGCAGCGACTCGTTGACTTCCAGCAACTTGGCGTGGAGGTTTTCGGCATTGCGCTGGGCCAGTTCTTTCACCGTATCGACACCGGCGGTTTCAAGCAGGTCGGAGTACACCCCGGCTACGCCATCCAGCCGGGCCAGATCGGCGCGGTTGGCCACTTCCAGAATCAGGCTTTCTTCCACGCCCGATGCCTCGGCCAGTGCTCTACGCCCGGCTTTGGTGGCCGCTTTTTCCAGAAAGCTGTCGCTGTGGGATAGGTTGTGGGCTTTCAATTTTTCAGCCATTTCATCGCTGACGCCTTTGAGTTCACGAAGGGAAATGCTCATGGGAGTGTTCAATTAGGAATTAATTGTATTGGTTCACGAGGTTGTACCCGAAACTTTGCCAAAGTTTTAGAACCAGGGCGCGTAGCCTTTGGCAAAGTTGGCGCAATCTAACCAGTGTATAACCTCGTGAACCAATACAATTAAGAATTAGGGAATCGAAGATTCGACGAAGTCAATTGAAAAACAACAGCTAATATCTAACTGAGTACTTTTGGAATGCCAAATTCTTAATTCGTAATTGCTAATTGCACCGGGTATCGCCACCGGACATCATTGATTAGAAATTTTTTCTGCAACGTAAAACTCTCTGGATGCACCTGCGGAAACAAGGCCAGCCACTCTGCGTAGCGGGTTGGTTTGGCCTGTTGGAAGCGGGCGGCCAACTCGGCCACGCTACGCACCCGGTCGGGTTCAGCGCGCAGGGGCGACTCCCGTGATCGGGTTTTGCGCCTTGCGTTGAAACTCCGTACCGGAACACCCGCCTGGATGAAACGTTGGAATTTTTCAACCAACTTTGTTAACCCGGCTCCTGGTCGGGGTTGTTGATGAACTACGAAACTATCCTCATCGGCGGCGGCCTGGCCGGACTGACGGCCAGCATCCGATTAGCCCAAAAGGGCCGCCGGGTGCTGGTGATCGAGCGCAAAACGTACCCTTTTCACCGGGTCTGTGGGGAGTATGTCTCCAATGAAACCCGGCCCTTTCTGCAATCGCTGGGCTTTGACCCCGACGCGCACGGCGCGGCAAACATCCAACACTTTCAGTTTACTGCTCCCGGCGGGCGCTCCCTCGAAACGTCACTCGATTTGGGCGGCTTCGGCCTGAGTCGGTACCTGCTCGATTTTGAATTGTATAAATTGGCCCAAAAACAAGGCGTTAATTTTTTGTTGGGAAAAACCGTGGAGCGGGTGGAGATGCTACCTGACCTCGATGAATTTGACGTGGAAACTACCGACGGACAAACATTCAGAGCGCCTGTGGTGCTGGGTAGTTTTGGCAAACGGACTAAACTGGACACCACGCTCAACCGGGATTTTATGAAAGCCCGCTCGCCTTACATCGGGGTTAAATACCATATCCACACGGACTTCCCAAAGGATTTGATTGCCCTCCACAATTTTCGGGATGGCTACTGCGGCATCTCGGCCATCGAAACTGACCGGTACTGCCTCTGTTACCTCACCACCCGCGAAAACCTCCGTCGGCACGGCAGCATTCCCGAGATGGAGCGGGCGGTTTTATGGCGAAATTCGCATTTAAAACGCATTTTCAACGAATCCGAACCCCTCTACGAAAAACCCGAAGTCATTAACGAAATCAGTTTCGCACCCAAGCGAGCCGTTGAAAACGGCATTCTGATGGTGGGCGACGCGGCGGGGCTGATCACGCCGCTTTGCGGCAACGGCATGGCGATGGCGATGCACGGGGCCAAACTCGCCGCCGACCTGACGGACGAGTTTTTGTCGGGAAAATTAACGCGTGAAAGCTTTGAAACGCAGTACGCAAGCACCTGGCGGCGGCACTTCGCCGGGCGGCTCTGGGTGGGGCGGCAAGTGCAGAAACTTTTTGGGAGTGAGCGCCTTTCCGATGTCACGGCGCAGGCGTTCGGGCTGGCAAAACCGCTGTTGGGGGCGGTAATTCGGGCCACGCACGGGAGGCCGTTTTAAGTTCTCAGCCAGGCGGAAGCTAAACCGCAGTATTCAAGAAAGGTGAGTTCGGATACCGTCCATTCGTCCAATTCACACAACTGGGGAAGGTCGTCGTTGAATCGCCCGTATTTTTCGGCAACCCGACTGGCGTGTGGAATGCGTTTTCTAGTTTTTCGACTCAGCCAATCCCGAACACAGGTAATCAATTGCCGTTCGTCTCCGTTGTGACTTTTGATATCCTGTCCACTCAAGTCAGAAATGAATTGCCTGAACCTGAATTCCTCGCTTTCCAGAATTAGATATTTCTTGGACGAGTGCAGGTCGCTACCGAAGTGCAGACAACCCATGAAAATCCCCAATTCCAGGGGCATATTGAACCGAGGCAGTTTAGCCGAGGTATCAACGCGGGATAAATCGTGAATTCCGTACTTTGAATTGCCGATGAGCCGGACGATTTTTTGAATGCGAATCTCGTCGGAATCGTCTTCTTCTTTGGCACAGCGGGGAATAAATCCGCAGGCGATGATGGTGAAAACCATCGCGTTGAAGAGGGCAGCGTATTGGGTATCGAAGGGACAATTGATGAAGACATTCAGATTGTAATCTTCTTCAATCTGATTCATCGGGCTTTTTTTCTATTTAAGCTCAATACGGCCCGTTCCGCTTTGGCGGCAAGCGTTTTAGATACGGCGGGGTGAGCTTTGATGATGCTTTTCTCCACCGTCACGCCCTTGAAAGGTGTTCCGTCGCGCTTCACTTCCATAAACTGCCCGGTCTCGGCATCACGCTTGATGTAGTGACCCGTTTGCGGATTATACACCTGGGTACGCTTTCTGACCGCACCAACTCGCGTGTTTTTACCAGTATTGCCTGCCATGAGGTTTTGAAAAAGAGAATCCTGCTGAACGAAGATAGCAGGATTCTCTTTTTCAAAAAAATTTTCAGTTGATTTCACCACACACAGACAGAGGGCAGAATGGCGATTCGTTTCGTCCTGAGTACCCGGCTGGAATAACTATGCCCTCCGCACTATGCCCTAATTTGAAAACCGGTACTCCGTCGTCTGCCGGTACGTTTGGCCGGGGCGTAAAATCGTGCTGGGGTAGGCGGGGTGGTTGGGCGAATCGGGGTAGTGCTGGGTTTCTAAGGCCAATGCCTCCCGGAAACCGATGGGTTTGCCGTACTTGCCGGTGTCGGCACCTTTGAAAAAGTTACCTCCGTAAAATTGCATCGCCGGTTCCGTGGTCAGAACCTCCATTTTGATGCCCGATTGATCGCCCACTACCTCGCCTGCTTTGCCCAGTTCCCCGGCTTTTTTGTTCAATACCCAGTTGTGGTCGTAGCCGCCGCCGAAGCCGAGTTGTTCGTTTTTCTCGTCAACGCGCAAGCCGATGGCCGTCGGTTGGCGGAAATCGAAGGGCGTTTTTTCGACGGAAACCGGCTCGCCCTGCGGAATCAGGCCCTTGTCCACGGCGGAGTAGCGGTCGGCGTCGATCATCAGCACGTGATTATCGATGGTACCGCTGGCTTCGCCGTTGAGGTTGAAAAAGGCGTGGTTGGTCAAATTCACAGGCGTAGCCTTGTCGGTTGTGGCGGTGTAGTCGATTCGGATGGCGTTGTCAGCAGTCAGTGAATAGGTCACTTTGGTGGTCAGCGTACCGGGAAAACCGCCCTCGCCATCTTTCGACACGTAGGTCAGTTCCAACGTTTTATCATCCACTTGTTTGGCGTCCCAGACCTGGTTGTGAAAACCCGACGGTCCGCTGTGGAGAGTGTTGCCATTGTTGTTGATTTCGGTTTGGTAACTCTTGCCGTCGATTATAAATTTCCCCTTCGCAATCCGGTTGCCCACCCGTCCGACGATGGGGCCAAAAAAAGGCTCGCTGACTTTCTCATAAATAGCCAACGTACTGAAGCCCGGCACGACGTCGGTGGGCTTGCCGGTTTTATCGGGCACGATCAAGCCCACGATCCGTGCGCCGTAGTTGGTGATGGCCACTTGCACGGCCCCATTTTTCAGAATGTACAAGGCCGTCTTTTTGCCCTTGATTTCTGAGTCGAAGCCCTTTGGGTCAGGGAGTTGCGCAGGAAGTAGCGCGGTGGAATCGGTCATGGTTGTGGCCGTTGAGTCGGTTGATGTTTCGGTTTTTGTGGAGGACTGGCAGGCACACAGACTGACAACGACAGCCAGTAGAGCCGGTAGAACGAGTTTTTGCATGAGATTGGCAAAGCGTAGAGGACAGAGGATAGTGGACAGAGAATAGAGGATAGTGAATAGAGAATAGAGAATAAAGGATAGTGAATAGAGAATAGTGGACAGGGGATAGAGAATTTCAGACGCAAAGGTATCTACTTATCACTATCCTCTATCCTCTGTTCACTATCCTTTAAACGTCAATCGCCGTCGTGCTTTTCACTTCCTCCATCACAAACGAACTACTCATGTGCGAGACGCTTTTCAGGACGGATAACTTGCTCTGATAGAACGAATTGTACGCTTCCATGTCACGGACTACCACTTTGAGCAGGTAGTCAAAATTGCCGGATACCACGCCGCATTCCAGTACTTCGGGCATTTGCCGGATCACCTCGTTGAACTCCAGAAAACTTTCCTGCCGCTGTTTGTCGAGCGTGACGAAACAGTACACCGTCAGGCTACGGCCCAGGGCTTTTCGGTTGAGCAGCGTGACGTATTTTTCGATAATGCCCTCGCGTTCCAGCTTTTTGATGCGGTCGTGAACGGGCGTGATGCTGAGGTTGATCTGCTCCGCAATTTCGCGGTTGGTCAGCCGGGCGTTGCCTTGCAGCAGGCTGAGGATTTTCTTGTCGGTTTCGTCGAGAGTCATCGGCTGGGGTTCCACCTTTTCGATCCGGCGTAAAATTTTCGGAGAAGACTTTCGTCGAATCCATTTTTCCGAAAAATTATAGCCAAAATACGAATTTAGGAGAACGATTTTGGTATTTCAGTTTACGTATCCGAAAATCATTCTGCAAACCAGACCTTTGTGTTTTATCTCAAACCTCGCGACACCATGATTATCGGCGTTCCTAAAGAAATTAAAAACAACGAAAACCGCGTGGGCCTGACGCCTGCCGGAGTCGCTGAATTCTGTAAAAACGGCCACTCCGTTTACATCCAAGCCAGCGCCGGTGAAGGTAGCGGTTTTAGCGACGACGAATACACCGAGGCCGGAGCGGGTATGCTCTCGACCATCGAAGCGGTTTACGCCGTGGCCGAGATGATTATCAAGGTGAAAGAACCCATTGCCAGCGAGTACCCGCTCATCCGCGAGGGGCAATTGCTGTTTACGTATTTTCACTTTGCCTCTTCGGAAGAACTCACCCACGCCATGATCGAGCGCAAAGCGACGTGTCTAGCCTACGAAACCGTGGAGAAAACCGACCGCAGCCTACCCTTGCTTGTGCCGATGAGCGAAGTTGCGGGCCGCATGGCAATCCAGGAAGGGGCCAAATACCTCGAAAAACCGATGAAGGGCCGGGGCATTCTGCTCGGTGGCGTAGCCGGGGTAAAACCCGCCAACGTACTGATTCTGGGCGGCGGGATTGTGGGTACGCAGGCCGCTAAAATGGCCGCCGGACTCGGTTCCAACGTGACGATCATGGACATAAGCCTGTCGCGTCTGCGGTACCTCGAAGACATCATGCCCGCCAACGTGGACACCGTCATGTCCAACGAATACAACATCCGCGAGTTGATCAAGCAGGCCGACCTCATCGTGGGCGCGGTGCTGATTCCGGGCGCGAAGGCCCCGCACCTGATCACCCGCGAGATGCTCAAGTTGATGAAGCCCGGCACCGTGCTGGTCGACGTGGCCGTGGACCAGGGCGGTTGCATCGAAACCTGCACCCCGACGACCCACGAAAATCCGACGTTTGTCATCGATGGCATCGTGCATTACTGCGTCGCCAATATGCCGGGTGCCGTGCCTTACACCAGTACGCTGGCCCTGACCAACGCCACGCTGCCCTACGGCATTCAACTGGCCAACCGGGGTTGGCGGCGGGCTTGTTCGGAGAACGAAGAACTGAAAAAAGGCTTGAACGTGGTCAACGGCAAAGTCGTCTACAAAGGCGTTTCGGACGCCTGGGGTCTTCCCCTCGATACCGTTGAGCGCGTCATCATCGAACGCGATTTGGTGGCTTAATCCACCCAACTTCATACAACAAACACACCCCGCTGGCTTAGGCTGGCGGGGTTTTTATTTTTGGGCGGGAAAGGTTACTTTTGGGTGAACGCCATGACCATGCTGACCGAATCGATTGAACGGAAAGGAGTATTCACGTTGAACTTGTTGCCCCACTGGGCATCGGAAGCCGATTTTTTCGATTTCTG
>JAJAZB010000264.1 GCA_026785975.1 Cytophagaceae bacterium
ACCCCGGCCTCGCCCCCTGACGGGCCGGAACGGGTACGGCGATGAGGGAGATGGCTGGTTTTGATGCAGTTTCGGCCCGTTAGGGGACGCCCAGTCCGACTCCTTAAAAAAAGCCCCGAACACCCTGTATTTATCCGCAGCCTAAAAGCAAGGAACACCTGCTTTACAACTTCAGTGGCGCATCGGTGTGTTTGGCGTATTTCACCTTCAGGTAATCCAGCCGCTTGAAGTGGGTATTGAGCCGGGCAACAAAATCGGCGTACGTACAACATTCTTTCAGCGACCAGGCGACTTCGGCCAGGGCGCAGGCGCGGGGAAATACCATGTACTCGACGTGGTCGGAGGATTTGATGTACTCCGTCCAGACGTTGGCCTGGGTGCCCAGAATGTGTTTGGCTTCGGCAGGTTTGAGGCTGGCCGGGATGGGTTCGTAGCCGTAAATCTTCGCCAGGGGCGTGTACCCGCCAATCGCCAGGGGTTCGTTTTGGGGGTCGGTCTGGTAGTGATCGAGGTACACGTGGCTGCCGGGGGTCATCACGGCGTCGTGGTTTTGCCGGGCGGCGGCGATGCCGCCCTCGATGCCCCGCCAACTCATCACCGTGGCGTTGGGCGATAGACCACCCTCCAGAATTTCGTCCCAGCCAATTAGTTTCCGACCTTTCGCATTGATGAATTTTTCGATGCGCTGAATAAAATAACTCTGCAACTCGTGCTCGTCTTTGAGGCCCTGTTTCTTCATCAACTCCTGGCAAAACCGGCTTTCCTGCCACTGTTTTTTCGGACATTCGTCGCCGCCAATGTGGATGTATTCGCTGGGAAATAACTCCATCACCTCGGTGAGTACGTCTTCCAGGAAGTTGAACGTGACTTCCCTCGGACAAAACACGTCTTCAAAAACGCCCCAGGTCGTAGCCACCTGATAAATTTTGTCGGGGTTGCAACCCAACTCGGGATAAGCTGCCAGCGCCCCCAGCGCGTGGCCGGGCAGTTCGATCTCCGGAATAATCGTGACGAACCGGCTCTGGGCGTACCGCACCACGTCCTTGATTTCGTCCTGCGTGTAAAACCCGCCGTATTCCTGGCCGTCGTACTTGCCGGTGTAGGCTTTGTTGTTTCGACTGGCGTGGCCGATGATGGTTTCTTTGCGCTTCGAACCGATTTCGGTCAGTTTCGGGTATTTCTTGATCTCGATGCGCCAGCCCTGGTCTTCGGTCAGGTGCCAGTGGAAGGTATTGAGTTTATGCAGCGCGATGAGGTCGATGTATTTTTTGATGAAAGGCACCGGAAAAAAATGCCGTCCCACGTCGAGGTGCAGGCCCCGGTAGCCAAAGCGCGGCTCGTCCTCGATCTGCACGCAGGGCGCGGTCCAGCGGGGGGCCGCCCCATCCGCTTTCTTCACGAGTTGGGGGCTGAAGGCCTCGGCGGGGAGCAATTGCAGGAGCGTTTGAACGCCGTAAAAATAGCCCTTGGGTGTGGCCGCGACGATCCCGATCCGGTCGGGTTCGATGGTGAGGCGGTAGCCTTCCGGCCCGACTTTACCCGCCGGGGCTTCAATAAAAAACACATGGGTGCCCTTGGGAATCGCCGTTGAATTGGCGCTGAAATACTCCAGCGGCAAGCCCGAAGCGGTGCGGAGTTGGGCGGCAAAAAAATCAACGACGGGCATCAGCCCTTTGTCGGCCAGGGGTAAGATGAGGCGGGTATTTTTAGTAAATTGAAACTGCCCTTCTTTGGGCGTTAGCTTGGTGGGCAGCGGAATAATCGGGTACTGACTTTGGGCAAACAGGCCGTGGGTCAATGGCAATGTTAACAAGCAAAGCAGGAGCAAGAATTTTTTGAACATCAGGGTTGGTGTCGTGTGGTTTTGTTTGCTAAAAGTAACGTAGAAATTTAACGAAATGAACTGGTAAGACCACGACCAGGCACGGAAGATGGCTATAATTTCTCCAGATACTTCTTCCCCAACCGGCGCATTTGCCGGGCGATGAAATTGGTACGCCGCTGAACGTAAGCTGAGGGCCGGGCAACTGAAAAACGGATGGGATTGGGCAGAACGGCGGCGATTCGGGCGGCTTCGGTCCGGCTGAGCGTTTGGGCGGAATGGCCGTAAAATTGCTTGGCGGCGGCTTCAACGCCAAACGTCATCGGGCCGGTTTCGGCCACGTTGAGGTACACTTCGAGGATGCGTTTTTTCCCCCAAATCGTTTCGATCAACAGCGTAAACCAGGCTTCCAACCCTTTGCGGAAATAGCTACGACCCTGCCAGAGAAACACATTTTTAGCCACCTGCTGACTGATGGTACTGGCCCCTTTGGTTCGTTTGCCGCGCAAATTGTAGCGTAAGGCTTGCTCCATGGCCCCAAAATCAAAGCCGAAATGCGTTGGAAAATGCTGATCCTCGGCAGCAACCATCGCCAGCGCGGCCTCGGGGTCGATGCGCTCGTAGGCGGTCCAGTCGTAATGGAGTTCGCTGTCGCGGCCCTCGCGGATCGCGCTCAATTTACGCTCCAGCATCGTTGGCGTGATGAGCACCGGCAACCACTTGAGCAGCACCACACTGCCCAGGGATAGCACCATAAACCAAAATACCAGCCGCGACAGGACCCACCACAACCACTCCCGCCAGGTGCGATTGCTCAGAGTCGTGCGCCAACCTACCGAACGCCGCATCGGTATCGAAACGGGTGAGGCAGGGAAAGCCGAACGACGACGCGGAACATTTTTCGACATAAAGAATAAGGGAAAGCAAAGGGCAAAAATAGCCATTCCCGCTACAACCGAAAATTTGCGCTGGCGCGGCAGGCCTTAATTTTCGTAGTTTTGCGCTTCTTACGGTTGATAATCAGTCCTTGCGAAAATTTATCTTCATTCGTAAATCGTAACCCGTAAATCGTACCTAATTTATGCGCGTTTACCTCGACAACGCCGCCACGACGCCCCTCGACCGGGCGGTTCTTGAGGCCATGCTGCCGCTGATGGAGCAGCAATTTGGCAATCCTTCCTCGATTCACTGGCATGGCCGCGAGGTGCGTTCGGCTCTCGAACGGGCGCGCAAAACCGTGGCCGGGTTGCTGAACACCTCGCCCTCCGAGATTTTCTTTACCTCGGGTGGCACCGAGGCCGACAATACCGCACTGGTTAATTCCATCGAAGCCTACGGGCTGATGCACGCCATCACCTCGCCGATTGAACACCACGCGGTGCTGCACACGCTGCAACATTTGGAGAAAGTGGGTAAAATCCGCCTTTCGCTGGTTGATCTGGACGAACGGGGTCACGTCAACCTTGACCAACTGGAAGCCTTGCTGAAAACGGCCCCGCGCTCGCTGGTGAGCCTTATGCACGGCAACAACGAAATTGGTAACCTGCTCGACCTGAACCAGGTCGGCGATCTCTGCGCGGAGTACAACGCGATTTTTCACTCCGACACCGTGCAGACGATGGGTCATTATCGCCACGACTTGCAGGCGCTAAAAGCCAATTTCATCGTCGGGGCGGCGCATAAATTTCACGGGCCAAAGGGCGTTGGATTTCTTTACGTCAGGGCCGATACGCACATCGCTCCGTTCATTCACGGGGGCGCGCAGGAACGCAACCGGCGCGGCGGTACCGAAAACGTGTACGGCATTGTGGGCCTGGCCAGAGCTTTGGAACTGGCCTATGCCGGGATGCCCGAACACCAGACGCACATCGAAACCCTGAAGCAACGGATGATCGACCGCCTGCGCGAAAGCATCGACGGCGTGGAATTTAACGGTGACTCGGCTAATCTCGACCGCAGTTTGTACACGGTGCTCAACGTTGGTTTTCCGCCCAGCGACGATGCGGATATGCTCCTGTTCAACCTGGATATTGCCCGAATTTCGGCCTCGGGTGGCTCGGCGTGTAGCAGTGGTTCCAACATCGGTTCGCACGTGCTCACGGCTCTGGGCTGCGATCCGGCCCGCCCGGCGGTGCGGTTTTCGTTCAGTAAATTCAACACGATTGAAGAGGTGGATTACGTGGTGGGAAAACTGATCGCGTTGTTTCCAAAACTACAGAAGTTGAAAATTGAGAGTTGAGAATTTTCATCCCAGTACCTTGCTAAAAACCGGAAAGACATGGCCACGCCGACGGATTACCGCACCAAACGACCCCGAAAGTTTCCGCAACCGAAACTCCTCACTTACGAGGATTATGCCCGCCTGACCCCACCCGACAGCGGCAATTACGAGTTGCACAACGGTAAAATCGTGTTTATGGATTTCCCAATCCCGATCCATCAGGAAATTAGCAGCCGATTAAATGCTTTTCTCGGTGTCTATGTTTTAACCCAGAAATTGGGAAAACTATACGCTGCCCCGATGGATACGAAGTTCACCGAGCATGACACGTTTCAACCCGATCTGCTTTTTATTTCAACCGAACGGCTGTCCCTGATCGGTGACAAGAAAATTGAAGGGGCACCCGATTTGGTGGTCGAGATTCTCTCACCAGGAAATGAGGCGAAGGAAATGAGTTACAAGCGACACGTCTACGAAACCTCGGGCGTGCGGGAGTACTGGTTTATCGAACCGGAAAAACGCACACTGAGCCAGTACGAACGGGTAGACGAAGAATTGCGCTGGCAGCGCACGCTTACACCCGACGATACGTTGCGGTCGGTTGTGCTGGAGGGATTTGAATTAAAACTGGCTCTGATTTTTTGATCGAAAACCGTCCTGGGTCTTTCGCGGTTACTACGTTTAAAAAGCCTTATTTCTCGTCGGAAATAGGGCTTTTATATTGTTCGTAAAGCCTCACCCGCGCGTAAGTCCTGGTTTTTAATAACCGGATGACAATCCTCGCCTGAGAAAAGTTATTTTACTCAACATCGAACAAATAATTCCTCCAGTTTTTTTATCAACACCCATGCAAACCGTTCCCAACCCAGCCGCTACCGGCCCGAATTATGTTTCAGCGGACGAGGCCGTCCGGCTGATTCGTTCGCACGATCGCGTGTTCGTCCAGGCCGCCGCCGCAACCCCCATGCTGTTGCTGGAGGCGCTGGCCCGCCGCGCCGACGAACTCGAAGGCGTGCAGACCATTCACATGCACCTTGAAGGAGAGACCTTCCCGCTGGTCAGTCCCGAAGCCCGCAAGGCTTTTCAACCCAACGCTATTTTTATCGGCAGTAGCCTGCGTCAGGCCGTCAGGGAGGGATACGCGCAGTATTTGCCCATTTTTTTGAGCGAAGTTCCGGCGTTGTTCCGCAGGCAAATCTGGCCGCTCGATGTCGCGCTGGTACACGTGTCGGTGCCCGATCAGCACGGCTTCTGTTCGCTCGGCGTGTCGGTCGACGTCGCTAAAGCCGCCATCGATTCCGCCCGGCGGATTATTGCGTTGGTCAATCCGCAGATGCCCCGCTCGCACGGCGACGGACTGGTGCATTGCAGTCGGTTTGCGGCGGCAGTGTACAGCGATCAGCCGCTTTACGAGCACGAACCCACCGAACCGACCGCCGTGGAATCGGCCATTGGCCAGCACGTGGTGACGTTGGTGGAGAATGGCGCGTGTCTGCAAATGGGCATCGGGGGCATTCCCAACGCGGTTCTCGGCTACCTGGGCAACCACCAGGATCTGGGCATTCACACCGAAATGTTCTCGGATGGCCTGTTGCCGCTCGTCGAACGGGGTGTGATTACGGGTCGATTCAAGAAGAAGCACTCCGGCAAAATCGTCTCCGGTTTTGCCATTGGCAGTCGGCGGTTGTACGATTTCATTGATGATAATCCGATGGTGGCCCTGCTCGACATTGGGTACGTCAACGATACATCGGTAATTCGTAAAAATCCGAACGTGACGGCCATCAACAGCGCCATCGAAGTGGATCTGACCGGGCAGGTTTGTGCCGATTCCATTGGTACCCAAATGTACTCGGGCGTGGGCGGCCAAATGGACTTTATTCGCGGCGCTATGCTGTCGGAAGGCGGTAAGGCCATCATCGCGCTGCCGTCGATGACCAAGCGGGGTGAGTCGAAAATTGTGCCTTTTTTGAAGGAAGGGGCGGGCGTCGTCACCACCCGCGCGCACGTGCATTACATCGTGACCGAGTACGGCATTGCCGATTTGTACGGGAAAAATCTCGCGCAACGCGCCAAAGCCCTCATCGCCGTTGCCCACCCCAAGCACCGCGAAGCCCTCGACCAGGCAGCGTCTGAGCGGTTTAAAAAAGGTTGGAATTAACAGCGAACAGTCCGGCCCCGCGTTTTCGGGGCCGGGCTGGTTTGTACAGAAACGCTGGACTAGTG
>JAJAZB010000265.1 GCA_026785975.1 Cytophagaceae bacterium
GGTCTGGTTGCCCGGACTCCAGGCGTAGCTGCCGCTGCAGCCGCTGTGGGTTATGGCCGGTGCGGGCACCGACCACGGCATAAAATCTTCGGACAGTTTTACTCCAGGTGGCGTATTGAAACTCATTTGGGCCTGGGTTGTCAGGGTAAACAAAAGGCCCGTTCGCGTTAGCCGTGCCGTTTTCATCCGTATGTTAGTTGGTGGCATTTAGTTAGTGGTCACTTCGAGAACACCGGTGTAGCTGGTGCCTTTGGCGTTGGTGGCAAAGCCCCGCACGTAATAGGTCGTCTTTTCGGTAAGGTCTTTCAGCAACGCATTGACCTGTAGATTAAATGGCCCGTTGGTGGGGCCCAACGCCAGAGTCGGGTTCGTGATTGAAGGCGATTTGTCGGTTGTTGAATACACCAGGCCGTGCTGGGTGATGGGCAACTCGCTGCTGTAGCCGATGTTGAATCCTACCCCGATACTCACTGCCGATACGCCCGTCAGCGTCAATTGGGAGCTGAGAATCGGAGCGATTGGCGTCTCCGTCCGAAACGTGATAACACTACTTCCATAAGCCGTTCCGACTTCGTTGGTTGCGTAGGCCCGTAGGGTATAAGTGGTGGCGGGAGACAGGTTTGTCAACTGGCTTAGGAACCGCGACGGAAATGGCCCTGATTTTGGGCCGAGTTCGGTTTTTGAATCGGTCAGGGTAGGCAGCGGATTGGTACTCGAATACACGTGTCCGTGTTGAGTGACTGGTTTTCCGCCGTTGGCTTCAAGGCTGCTGGAAACGTTGCCCGTTGTGAGCCTTATCTCAAACGTACTGTAGTCCGACCGCAGCACCGGAACAGATACAGATGCAGGGTCGGGTTCGGCGGCTTTTTTTCACCCGAAAGGCGATGCAAGAAGTAGCAGTACGCCTATCAGGAGGCAAAAGCGAGGTGAAATCCGGTTCATGGTCTATTTTTAAAAGGTGTGAACGGTATTACTGGCAGCCGTCAATCTGGAACCGTACAGGTGTAGTCAGATCGCCCACCACATCGCCGTAGCTCCAGCCGGTGGCAATGCCGCTCTGGTTAAAGGTCATGTCTTTCAGGGTGCCTTTGGCAAACAGCTCCGGTTGCCCGTTTGCGTCGGGGAAGTAATAGGCAATCGTGCCGTCGTTCTTGGGATAAACCGTTTCCCAGGGGCGCGACAGAATCAGGTCAACCGGCTGACCGGCTTTGGACATGAGCGAAAAAGCCGTTTTAACAAACTGATTTGGTAGTGTAGGTCAGGCGGGCCTCAAAAATCAGGTTGGCCCCGTCGAGGGAAGTCAGCAATCGCCGGGTCACTACGCCATTGGCATCGTAGGTGTGGGCCCATTTGGAATCGGTAGCCGGGTCGTATTCAAAGGTGAACCCGATCAACTGCCCCGACGGATTGTAGGTCAGGTTGTTGACTCCTTTAAGCCCCACATTATCTTCATAATTGAACCGGACGATCTGCCCGTTCACCCAGGTGTAGGTCTCAACCCCTTCGTACAGTACCTTTCTATCGCCATCAAGGCCCTGAATGTCCGACCGGCTGAGTTTACCCGACGCATCGTAGGTATGTTTATAATCATACGTACCATCGGCCCCATTCGTACCGAAGCTGCGAATCTGGCGGATCACCCGACCGGCAGCATCGTACTCGAAGGTTGATTTCGTGCCGTCGATGAAAGCCCCGGTAATGCCCGTCAGGCGGCAGTTGGCCGTGAGGGGGTCAATCGTGTGATCATTGCATCCCGCCGCGAACAGGAACAGGAGTAACAGGGTGATTGCTTGGGTACTGTTTTTCTGGAACATAACAACAGGTTTTTAAACGAGGTGATACAAATGATTCAGGAAAATCGGGACGCGCCAGGCCCTATGGATTGCTGAAATAAAGGTGGAGTACCCAGCCCGGGGCGACTGTCACGATTGTTACCAATCCTGTTAATTCTGGGTCAATTCGGACACCGCGCGGGAGTTCACGGGCAGCCAACCACCGAGAACGTCGTCGTCGTGCCGGGATCCGTCCAGCCCACCATCACGCCCTGGGCGTTGGTTTTGATGTTGCTGAGTTTGCTAGTTTCGTAAAGCGCCAACTTCCCGTCCGGGTCGGCCTCGTAGAATTCAAAGGCGGCGTTGGCGTTGTTGTCGGGGAAGAGCGGCTCCCAATCCTGCCCGATCACCACGTCGATGGGTACCCCGGCGTTGGGCAGCAGCGACCAGGCCGTTTTGATGACGTTGCCCGAATACAGCAGCCTACGCTGGAAAAACACGTCGCCCGCCAGGTTCGCAAAGGAGAGTTTCACCAAAATGCCCTTCGCGTCGTACTCGAAGACTTTCTTCGCGTTTTGGTCGGGGTCAGCGTTGCCTTCGTAGGTAAATTCCAGCATCTGCCCCGAGGGGCTGTATTTTATCTGGTTGAAGCCCTTTTCACCCGCCTTCGTCTGGTAATCGAGGCGGGTGATCCGGTTGCCCGTCCAGGTGTAGGTTTCGGTGCCTTCGGTGACTTGGCCGTCAATGGTGTTTTTATACTCCGAGCGGCTCAACCGACCGGCGGCGTCGTAAGTCAGTTTGTAATCGAACAAAAAGGGCACTCCCTCTTCGAAAGCCCTGGTCATGCGGGTTACGTTGCCCGCCACGTCGTACTCGAAGCGGTGCCTGCCATTCGGGGTATAATCCCAGCCCGTCAGTCGGCAGTTGGCAAGGGGATCGACGGATTCGTCCTGTTTGCAGGAAGTGATGAGACTCAGCAGGAGCCAGGAGAGGAAGTAGGCGTAGAGTTTCATAGTTGCAGCCGTTTTCGGGAAATTGGCGGATGCGCCAACTGCCCGTTAAACTGCGAACTATAACTTTGCGAAAAAGCAACATCTTCCCTACTGCGGGGTTCGGTTGCTGAACGGCGGGGAGTGGTTTATGAAATATTCAGCTTTTCCAGCAATTCCGCTTTCACGGTGCGCGACACACTCACTTCGGCCCCGTCGTTCATCACGACCATCCCGCCCTCGCCCCGGATGTAGCGCTCCACGCAATGGATGTTGACGATGTGGGATTTGTGAATTCGGAAGAAATCGATTTTGTCGAGCAGGGGTTCAAATTCAGCCAGTGGTTTGGAGGCCAGAATTTTCTTGTGGGGAGTCAGGTGAATCGTGCAGTAGCTGCCGGAGGCTTCCAGACGGATGATGTCGGCAATGGGCAACAGCAACACCCCCTCCGACGTGGAAACGGGAAGCTTTTTGTGGTTACTTTGTTTGTCCTGGAATTTGTCAAACAGCCGCGAGAGGTCCGTCGTGGTAACCGGGGGGGCGGTCGATTCCGCTGATTTCTCCGCTTCGTCGGATGGATTATTCAGGCCATCTCTGGCAAATTGCCATTTGGGTTGACTGAAGAAAAAATAAATCCCAACGCCCAGTATCAAAAAAGCAAACATCCCAAAATACAACCATTCCCTCGGTTCGGTTGCTCTGCGCCGGGGAGATGCTTTCGCGTTTAGGGCTTCGTTGAGTTGACTTATTTTTTGTTCATTTTTCTCAGCCTCATACACAATCTGAAGATTTTCAGCGGTCTTTTTCCGTTCTGCTTTTACCAAACTATCGCTGGCTTGTTTGTATTGATTGGCATAAAAAATGGCTTTTGTAAAGTCTTTCTGCTCCGAATAAACGTCCTTGAATTCGGTGTAAATGTCCTTCAACTGGGCATAATCCTTGTCCGCTTTGGCCAGTTTCAGGGCTTTGGTTAAAAAAGCAAGGGTGACGGGATAACGTTGATCGGGTTCGATTCCATTTTCTTTCAAAACCTGAGCGGAGGCTTTACGAACGCATTTGGCCAGTTCGGTGGTCGAAAAACTTTTTCTACGTGCATTATTTTTAAATACAGCACATTAGCCGTCTTGTATTTTTGAATGGCAAGTGCGTAAATACCCTGATCGAAATAGGCTTTACCTAAGCTGTAAGTCGCATCAAATACGCGTCCATCATCGTTTAATTGCTCACTCAATCGGAGTGCCTCCGTAAGTTTGGGAATGGCCAAATCCGGTTTTTTCATGTCTGAATAAACCTGCCCGGTGTACAGTGCCGACGCAATCAGGCCGTTTACGGAATGCTGATTCTTACGACGGGTATAGGCGGTGTCGAGGTATCGTAAGGCTTTTTGATGCTCATTGAGCATCCCGTAACAAATGCCGAGGTTCGTGTAACAGATTGCTAATCCTTCTTCATCGCCCATTTTTTTACCAGGGCTACTCGTTTGAGAATGTATTCTAATTGTTTGGTGGGGTTTTGCAGCGTTGTATACACGTTGCCAATTATATTATAGCAAGCCGACATCCCGTGTAGGTTACCCAAACGGGTTTGAATTTCCAGTGCCTCGTAAGCACGTTTTAGGGCCGTTGAATTGTCGCCTGAAAGCCAATAAACGCCACCCTGACCCGAAAGGATTTCTCCCACAATGGCAAGGCGTTTCTCCTTCACCGCGAAGTCATGGGCTGTCGTTAAAAATGACTAAGGCCGAATCGTACTGGGCTTGATTCCGATAACAAACGCCTCGATAATACAAGGCAAGAGCCAGCCCGGATTTATCTTTTTCTTTTTGGTAAAAACCAATGGATTGGTTTAGCAACCGGATCGTCTCCTTAAGTTGCCCCTTGTTCCGATAGGTTTCGGCTAAAAAGCAGTTGTTTTTAGCAACCCCTTTTTTGTGGTTCTGCTGCTGATTCATCTTCCGGGAGAGGATAAACTGGTGCATGGCTTCGTCGTACTTTCCCTGACGTAACAGGTTGAGGCCTTTGTTTTGATGGGCCTCGGCCAGGGCAAGCGGTTGCCTGAGTTCCCGCGCCAATTCGACTGCCTGATCGGCGGCCTTGATTCCCTCAGTCGGATTTATATTTTTGAACCCATCGGCCAGTCGATTCCACAGCGTGAGCCGGTCTGCATCGCGCTGCGTACTTTTTTGCAGGGCTGCCTGAAGGCGTTCGGCCTGATGCTGAAGAGTCTCCTGGGCTACCGCGCGCACAGGCCCTAACAGCGTAATGAGTAGTAGCGTGTTTTTCATGCGATGGAACAAGATTCGATCACAACGGCGCGAGAAAGTGAACGAATGTAAAGTAGCCAATAATTTAGAAAAAAATGAGTGGTAGCCCGAAAGTAAACCGGACGAAGCCACTGACCCTGAGCAGACCTCAGGTCGGTTCGATAAACTGCCGGTACTGGCTTACGCTAACGTCAATCCATACGTTTACGGGGTTTCGGTACAAGGTTTTACTAATAATCGGCCTACCCTGACCGCATCTGCACCTGATTATTCAGTCACCCGCTGAACCGGCCCATTTCAAACTTCACAAAAATTTAACCGGCCTATCGGACGGGAGGTTGGGGGATTTTTTGCAATTTTGAATTCTTTA
>JAJAZB010000266.1 GCA_026785975.1 Cytophagaceae bacterium
CCCGTAACCTTACCGTCTCTGCCTGGGCTACCGGCCAGACTTCGGCGCAATGTCACTTACCTTCTCCTCGACCTGCCTACGCAGTTTTCGCAACTTGCGACCGGGTACGAACCGTTTGGCCACGGTGAGGCGGTAATTGCCCGTGCGAATCAGGTAGCCATAATAAAAATCCGTACTGCCGACCGACACCGCGTTTTCCACCCACGACACGCTTACCGCCCATCGGTCGCTGTTGTACCCGACACCAAACCGGGCCAGCAGGTTGGGACGTAACGTGAGGTCGTCGGTGCGGCCTGCTTCGGAGATTTCGCTACTGAAGGTCGCGTTTAGATTGAACGTAAGCGAAGCCGTGGCGAAATAATGATTTTTGACAACCAGCGTGTAGGCATAACCCCCGCCGGGGCCGATTTTAACAAACCGCAGTTCACGAACGAACGGAGCCGGATATTGCGCCGCCAGCACCGTCGGAACCAGCGTGCTGTCGCCCCGAAACGAGCCGCCGTACAGTTCAAATCCCGCCAGCCACGACCCCGCCGACTTTTTCTGCCACTCAGTTTGGATCAGCGCCGCCCGGTATGAAAAGCGTCGGGGGTTGAATACCCGGTACCCCGACAGCCCAAAAATGCGCAACCTTGCGTCAGAACGTTGATAATAATCGTCGGGCGTACGCGCCGCCAGGCCCTGAGGGGCCAAATAATACCCATTGTAAAATTGCCCGAACAGATCGATCACCCACCGCTGCGTGTAGAGGTGCGTCTGCAAATCGACGTAGCGGGTGCGGCCTTTGGCGGCATCGGAGTTGAGAAACGGGAATCCGTAGGCGAGGTTGAGCGTCAGCGGGCCGTAGGTGACGCCCACGCCGAGGTTGAGCGACGTGTTGGGGCGGTACTTCAGCCGGGGAGCATTGGTCGCAGTGAGCAAATCGACGTTGGTGTATTTCTGCGACAGGTACAACCGCCCGATGAGGTGCCGGGGGTAGGCACCAACGTAGGCCGTATCGACCGGCGAGGCAGTACGGCGCTGAGCAAGTGCCGGAAGTATCGCGCTGAAGGTCAGCGCGATGCTCAATAAGTACTGCGGGAATATTTCTTTTTTCATCAAAAAAGCAACGTACTAAAAAGCTGATGTTACGCAAAAAAACGCGTCTAGCCGTCATTGCGAACATAGTGAAGCAATCTGTCAGAGCGGGCCAGAATCATTGGTGTACCAGCTTTTCTGGAATGGTCTTCAGGAACAGATTGCTTCGCTGTACTCGCAATGACGGCTAGACGCGTTTTTTTTGCGTAACATCAGTAAAAAGGTTTGAAAGTTTGAGGTTTGATCAATCAACTGAACTTACATCTTTCAAACCTCAAACCCTCAAACCTTAACCCCCTTCCGTACATCCAATCCGTATTCTTTCAAAATACTCCGCGCCAGGGCGGTTTTGTGGACCTCGTCGGCACCGTCGTAAATGCGGGCGGCGCGTTCGTGGCGGAACCAGAAACTGAGCACGAGGTCGTCGGTGAGACCCGCCGCGCCGTGGGCCTGAATAGCCCGGTCGAGGACGCGCCCCAGCATGGCCGCCACGTAAAATTTAATCTCAGAAACCTCATTGCGGGCATTGGCCGCGCTTCGCTCGTCGATACTGCGGGCCGTGCGGAGCACCAGCAAACGGCAGGCGTCGATTTCGGCGCGGCTGTCGGCAATCCAGCCCTGCACAAATTGCTTGTGGCCGAGCATCTGCCCGTCGCCCATGTCGCGGCTCACGGCGCGGCGGCACATCAAATCGAAAGCCCGCTCAGCAATGCCAATCCAGCGCATACAGTGGTGAATGCGCCCCGGCCCGAGGCGTTCCTGGGCCAGTTGAAAACCCATCCCCTCGGCCCCAATGAGGTTATCAATGGGTACGCGGCAATTTTCGTACGTCACTTCGGCGTGGCTGGCCCAGTGGTCGGAAGCATCGCCCATAATGCTGATGTTGCGCACGAGGGTGAACCCCGGCGTGTCGGTGGGTACGATAATCTGGCTGGCCCGGCGATGGGGGGCGGCCTCTGGATTGGTCACGGCCATCACCACGGCGAACGTAGCCCCGTCGGCACTTGATGTAAACCACTTCCGCCCGTTGATAACGTATTCGTCCCCATCGCGCACCGCCGTCGTGCCCAGATTGACCGGGTTCGACCCGGCAAAATCCGGTTCGGTCATCGAAAAACAACTGCGGATGCGTCCTTCTTTCAACGGTTCCAGAAAACGGTGTTGCAAACCGGGCGAGGCGAAGCGGTGCAGCAGTTCCATGTTGCCAATGTCGGGGGCCTGGGTGCCAAACGTGTAGTGTCCGAAGGGTGAAGAAGCCAGCACTTCCGACACCTGTCCGAACTCGCAGAGCGTCAACCCCAACCCGCCTTCGTCTTCGCCCCACTGCAAGCCCCAGAGACCCAGCTTTTTGACCAGTTCCCGCTTTTCGTCCAGAATTTTGGCGACGTTAGAAAACTTGCCCGTCAGGTAGTCGCTGGTTTCGAGCGGGTACAATTCGGTTTGAACAAATTCGCGGATGCGGGGCAGCAACGCACGGGTGTGGTCGGTGGCGAAGAGGGTTTCCATGGTAGCGCCGACCTCCGGTCGGCGTACGCACCGGACGGAGGGCAGGAGTTAGAAGTTAGCGAGAATTAATAATTCCCTGGTTTTGAAATGAAATCGGCAACACAAAATACGACCGCACCGCTCGCCCACCGTACTGGGCAGGAATTCACTGCCAGTCGCTCCGCTCGACAATACGGGTGGCCTCTTTTACCAACGGTCCGACCTCCCGGCCGGTGGGACGAATATCGGAAACACGGCCTTCTTTGTCAATCCAGAAACCCATCCGAACCCGCCCATCCTGGCCCGTGCGTAGGAGTTCTGCCGGGTAAACGAGGGTAGGAAGCACAAAATCGCTATAGCCCTCTCTGCCCCCGGCAAACATTGCCGGATACTCGGGGGATGCCGTCAGCGTGTCGCCACCAACCAGGAGCCGCACCGGCAAATTATCGGACGGAGCCACCGGGGAACCAACCCAGTGCCCGGCACTAAAATCAAATTGATTCAACCGCTGGCCTTTTTCATCGAAATAGTCCCAGATGCCAATTTTGCGGTCGTTGCGGTAGTACCCCCGGCTTTTGACTTTTCCATCGCGAAGGTAAAACGTAGTCCAGAGGCTATCCCGCTGATTGTTTCGGAAAAAGCCGCTCTCCACTTCGCGACCTCGGAGTTGATGTCGATACGTACCATGCCGGACGTTGCGGTCAGTTTTCAGAACGTCAAATTCTTCCGTTTCAGAAATGTTCGCCGTCGGGCCGATATTTTGTTTTTTAAGCCGGGTTTCCTGGCTGAACGCGGGAACGGCAATCAGCAGGAATCCGAAAAGGCAGATGGATTTCATACGTTTCAAGTGGGTTGAAAAGCGGGAAAGCAACCGTTTAGACGCCACTCCACGCGGAATATAAACTCTTCGCGGAGTATCCGATTCAATGCTTCCGGTGCGGCAACAAGTGATAATCCTGCGCATCGCGGGCGTGGTCGGCCACAATCGCGGCGGCGGTGGTTTCGAGGTTTTCTTCGTTGGACGTGAAGTAAATACTTCGCTTGCCGTTGGTGAAACGGATTTCAAAGTATTCGTTTTTGTGTTCGATTGCGGCCTCTTCGACCAGTTTATATTTTGCCATGATTTCGAAATCCCTGAACCGGGAATGGATTGGTGATAAAACTACTGAAACTTCGCCTGACTACCGCGAATCGAGCTTCTCTAAAAAAATTCGTTCCGCATCTCCAGCGTCACGGCGTCGGCGCTCAGCAGGCGAAGGCTCAGCGAATCAATTTTGACCAGTTCGTACTCGAAAAAATAACGCATCGTCGCCACTTTTCCCCCGTAAAAATCAGCCTCGTCGCCCGTGGCTCCGGCTTGCAGGACGCGTTGGGCCACGACCGCCATTTTCAACCATTGCCAGGCGATACTCAGAATTCCGAAGGCTTCAAGGTAGAGCGTGGCATCGGCCAGAAACCGTTCGGTACTTTCTCCCGCCAAACCGAGTAAATGCGTGGTGATTTGCTGGAGGTCGAACAGGTACTTTTCTAATTTATCTGCAAAAGCAACCAACGCCTCGACTTGCCGCGCCTCGGCGATAACGCCTTGTAATTCAGCCATAAACAACCTCATGCCTTTGCCGCCGTGCTGCGACACTTTCCGGCCCAGCAAATCCAGCCCGTGAATGCCCGTAGTGCCCTCGTGAATGGGGTGAATGCGGGCTTCGCGATAAAACTGCTCCACCGGAAAATCAGTGGTGTAGCCCGCCCCGCCCAGAATCTGCACCGCCGCTGAGGTGCTCAGACAGCCCATTTCGGAAGGGTAACTTTTGGCAACGGGCGTCAGCAAATCGAGCAACATTCCGGCTTTTTCCCGTTCGTCCCCCTGGGCTACGTGCGCCAGATCCGACAGCAACGCACAGTGCGTGAGTAGCGACAAGCTGCCTTCGACGACGGCTTTTTGAAACAGCAGCATCCGGCGCACGTCGGCGTGGCGAATGATGGGCACCTGAGGGCGAACGGGGTCTTTTTCGGCAATGGGTCGGCCCTGCGGACGCTCCTTCGCGTAAGCCAGCGAAGCGTAATACGCCGCCGTTGCGATGGCCGTGGCGTTGAGGCCCACACCCACGCGGGCCTCGTTCATCATCTGAAACATATACGAAAGCCCCCGGTGCGGCTCCCCGACGAGGTAACCCTGGCAGTCATCGTGGCTGCCCATCGTGAGGTGGGCAATCGGCGCACCTTTGTAGCCCATTTTGTGGTAGATTCCGGTGGTGACGACGTCATTATTTTCCAGATTAATGCTGAATTCTGAATGCTGAGGGCTGAATGAATTTCGGAGTCTTTTTTTCGGAACCACGAAAAGCGAAATGCCTTTGGCTCCGGCGGGACCACCCTTGATTTTGGCCAGCATGAGGTGAACGACGTTTTCAACCCCGTCGTGGTCACCCGCCGAGATGTATATTTTCTGACCCCGGATTTTGTAGACGCCTTCCTGGTCGGTTGGGTCGGCGGTGGTAGAAATATCCGAAAGTGAACTGCCCGCGTCGGGTTCGGTCAGGGCCATCGTGCCCTGCCACAGGCCCGCGTACATTTTGGGTGTGAAGGTTTCAACGAGAGTTTTTGAACCAAACGAACGCAGCAGATTGGCCGCGCCCGTCGTCAGAAACGGAAATACGCTGGCCGAATAATTGGCGGATTGAAAGATGAAGGCGGCGGCGTTCATCACCGTGGTGGGAAGTTGCTGCCCGCCTTCGTCGTAACTGAATTGCGCGTTGATCCAGCCATCCGCCCCAAACTGCCGCACGATGGGGTGCATTCCGGGATGAATCCTGATCTGCCCATCGACCAGTTGGGGTTCCCGGCGATCCATCTCGGTCAGGAGTGGGCGCAGGCGGGTTTCAGCGAAGGCTCCGGCGGTATCCAGCACGAGGTCGAAGGTGTCGCGGTGGTGATCCTGGAAAAAGGGAAATTGCGTCAACCGTTCCACATTGAAAACTTCGTAGAGCAAAAAACGCAAATGACGGGGCGAGTAGAAGGCTTGCGGCATGGTGAAAGGCTAAACGTGGATTTCAAAAATACAGTTTTCACCGGCAGGGGCCAAAAATCAATGCGTGAATGAGCGAATGAATCAATGATAGACTAGGGTTTTGGGCACTGCCGGGGGCACAATCATGCTCCGCGATTCGGTGCGACTGGGGCCGATGATAAACGCGGCTACGCTGACGAGCGTGTGGTTGTAAAAAAAGCGTCGCATCGTTTCAACCAAATCAGGGCGAACGGTGTCTTTGTCAAAAAGGAATACTTTTCATGAGACTATCAACCTGGGTTTTACTCTTCATGCTTGGGGCAGCTTGCCGCCCCGACGGGCCGATTTTCCCCGTCCCCAACGATCTCAGTCAGGTACCTTTCCGAATTAAAACGATCCGCCAGCAAGCCAGCTACGCCAGCGTGAAACTTCCCAATCAGGATTTCACGTCAGTGTACCGCTACGACTCGCTGGATCGGGTAGTACGCATTGAAAATTATTGGTCGAACCGAAATCTTGAATACCAATACCAAGGCGATAGGCTTGCTACCCGCCTGACGTACGATTTTGGCAAACTGGCTTTTCACGAAACCTTCGAGCACGATGCGCAGGGTAAACTCACGCGCTTGAACTGGACAGGAAACGGGGCGTTGCACGTGAAAACGTTTCGTTACAACGCCGACGGCCGGATCGAAGAAGTTCGACTGGAGGCCCTCAATTCCAAGTATGTGGCTGTGAACCGCTACGTCTGGAAAGACGGCAATGTGGTGGCCATAAACAAATTTGATGGTGCGGGAAAGCCTCAATCTGAATGGACTTTCGACTACGATTCTGCCATTAACCCCCTGGCCCTGACGCTTGCCGACCCCGACGAACCCACCAGCCGCAACAATGCGACCCGCTCCACGCTCAAACGCGATTACACCGGGTTAATTGATCTTGCTGTCAATCCCGTTATCATTAAACACGTTCTCAAGGCCAATGGTCTGCCCCTAACGAAAAGCTATAACTATGTCAAGCGGCTGGAAACCTTCGGCTACGAAGCCCGGCGCTGAATGGAAAGGGACCGGGATTTTTCGGAAACGGCCCGTACCTTTGCGGGCATCCGACTAAACGCCCGGTTCCATGAACCCGACCCCTTCGCAAGCCACTGACCGTATTTTCGACCTCGACCGCTGGCGGGCTACCTTGCCC
>JAJAZB010000267.1 GCA_026785975.1 Cytophagaceae bacterium
TCTTAAACTTAAGAGTGTGCTTGATGAGTGGTCGCTGGCGGTTGGTACACCAGCGTATAGAACCAAATAGCTACATTGTGAATACATAACGACAATTTGAATTGCACCTAGTAAGACAACCAACCTCTGAGTACATTTTAATTCCTCGGCATTCTTCGGAAAATAGAAAGTATATCCCAATGGGTTTTTTCGGAGCCGATTATATTGTAAGCGATAGCTGTTTATTCGTACCTAAAGCCAACGACTTTCATTTTGGTATACTAACCTCTGAAATGCACATGACTTGGGTAAAGTATGTTTGCGGAAGAATAAAAAGTGATTACCGGTACGCCAATGAAACTGTTTATAACAACTACCCCTGGCCCGAATCCCCCACCGACAAACAAAAAACGGCAGTTGAGGCGGCGGCGCAAAAGGTACTCGATACGCGGGCGCAATTCCCCGGCAGCAGCCTTGCCGATTTGTACGATCCGCTGTTATTGCCCCCGGCGCTGGTGAAGGCTCACCAGGAGTTAGATCGGGCCGTTGATGCCTGTTACCGGCCTCAGCCCTTCCCCAACGAGGCCAAACGTATCGAATTCCTCTTCGACCTCTACGACCGCTACACAGCGGGGCTATTTGCCGGGACGGGGAAGAGAAAGAAACGATAAAATTGGTGGTAGTGGCTGGTTGGGCCACTACCGTTGCTTTTGGTTAATAATCTCAAACTATAAACTGCTCTGAGCGTTTCTTTATTTCCTGCATATAGGCTTGAAAGCCGGGATGATCACTCAGCACACGGTGAAAGGTTTCCCACTTCAACATTAAGGGGTAAATTGAATATCCGAAATCCAGACTCTTGTTCAACCACTTTACCGCTTCATCTTTTTCATCAATAAGTGCGTATCCCCACGCCATGTTCAGGGTGAAGTAGTCAATAGCGGCGGCTTCTCCTTTCAACTCGTTTGTAGCGTATTTCAGAGCACTTTCCCTGTTGCCCGTTAATGCACTTTTGAAAAACAGGGCAAACTTACCGAAGGTTGAATGGGGTGCGTCTACTATCATTTTGTCAAGAACTTCAACGCTCTCTTTAATCTCATTGTTCATAGCAAGAGCCCAGGAGTAATTGAACCTCGTCCACGAACTTCCAGGATCTGCTTTAAGCCATTCTTTAAAAGGAGGAATAGCCTCTTGTATATTGCCGCTGTTAAACTCAATGGTCCCGCTCATAACTTTCGGAGCTAAAGTCACCGGGTCCAACTTCAATAATTTATCCAAAACCGGTCGGGTAGCATCGGGCCTTCCCGCAAGAATATACATGACCATTTGCCATATCATGACCTCAGTGTTATTTTGATCGAGTTCCAGCACTTCCTTGAACTTCAATGAGGCTTCCTGGACATTCCCTTTCTTAAAAGCAAGCATTCCCTGAACAAAACGCGCTTGTGGCGAATGCGCATCGAGTTCCAGGCTTTTTGCGGCGTAGAAACGTGCTTTATCTAAACAGGATGGTTCGGGCCTTATTCCATAATGGAATAAATACAAATAGGAGGTACTTAGAACGGAATAAAGAAGTGCGTTGTCACCAACCAAATCCAGGCCTCGTTGCGTCAGTGCGACAGCATTGTCCAATCCTTTTTCCGATCGCATTATTGTTTCCTGCCTGGCTATGATATACCATTCGTAAGCTTGGGTATTTTGGATAGGATGTTTTGATAAAATAGCTTCTTCTTTCGCGGTCAGTTTTACGTTCAGCGCATCCACAATAGAACGGGAAACTTTTTCCTGAATATCAAAAACATCATCCATTGTGCCGCTGTATTTTTCTGCCCAAAGATGTCCATCGTCTATAGCATCAATTAACTGAGCAGTAATGCGCAAATTATTACCAGACTTGCGAACACTTCCTTCTAAAATATACCGGGCATTTACTTCATTGGCTATTTCTTTTAATTTCTTATGAGTGCCTTTAAAAGTCATCATGGAACTCCGTGAAATCACCAATAACTTTTTTAACTGCGATAGGTCTGTAATAATTTCTTCCGTAAGCCCATCGCTGAAATATTCCTGTTCCGGATCAGAACTCATATTTACAAAAGGTAAAACGGCAATACTCTTGTCTGGTGTTGTTTGGATTGATGATTTACTAATTGAAGAACTTTGTTGCACGGAATTATTTTCAAGAATCACTTCATAGATGCGTACAGGCTCTTTGACATGCTTTAAAGTTTCTGCCCGCACAAATTTTGTATTGATTTCTTTTTTGTTGGATACATTATTATGAACCGATTCCGAAATCCAGATACCACCTATTGGTGCTAATGCCTGAATACGTGAAGCAACGTTTACTGCATCACCAAAAACATCATTGTCTTCAAAAACAATTTCGCCATGATGAATGCCTATTCTCAATAAAAAATCTTTGGAAACATTGCACGCTTCCTGAATTTTTATGGCTGCATTTACAGCATCTGAAACGGTAGTGAAACATGCAAGCACTCCGTCACCTAATTCCTTAATCCATTTGCCGCCATATTGTTCTATAATCGGTCTCTGTAGCTTGCGGTTTTTTTTAAGTATTTCAAATGCCTTTTCTTCATCGTCACCCATCAATGCAGTGTAGCCAACTATGTCGGTGAACATGATAGCTGCAAGTTGACGGGATTGAGGCATATTAATGCGCTGTTTTATTAAAAAATTTTATTCCGGGAAATTCATTCGTTTCAATACCTGTTGAATTGGTTTTGTCGGCATATTTCTATTTTGTATAAATGCATAAACAGGTAAGTCAATCTCTTTGGCAAAATCAAATTCCTTCTCAGTGTATCCTATTCCCTCTTTAGTCTCAGAACCATAGCGATGCCCAATTATGAGGCAGTAATAGTCACTGTTTGAAATAGTATCCTGAATCGTAATCCATTGTTCATCATTATCGGCACTAAACATCTTCATTCCAACTGGAATATGATACATTGTGAGAACAGTCTTAATGATTTTGTCTCTTGCTTCCTCTAATCCACGGAAAGGAAAACTAATAAATATCTGATACTTGGTATCCAGCATATTCAAATAAACTAAGTAAAACACTCATCAAAGTGCCACCTAAATATCAGAGCAATGCCACCTAAAAAAATAAGCCGTAAATCATTGATAATCAATAATTTACGGCTTAAAAGTGGAGACGGTGGGAGTCGAACCCACGTCCAGAACAGGGAGTAGCCGTGCCTTCTACATGCTTAGTTGCCGTTGGGTTGTCGGGAAGCCGCCAGGTCGGCAACGCACCAAAGTGGCTTCCTTAGGAGTTGGTACGAGTCTGGCTTAACCCCGTGGGCCAGGTCGGCACTGCATTGCGACGCCCCGAACTCCAACCCGGCAGTGCGTTGGGTCGGCGGGACGATGGCTATTGGTTAATCCGTCGGATTAAGCAGCCATAGCGTAGCTATAATTGCCAGCTATTGTTATAGAAGAATTTTTAACGGGAGGTTCTTCCAACTCCCGACATGCTTATACACCAACCCTCAGCCCGCTGTCAATACCGGTCGTCCCCAGGAAATGAATGTACTAAGTACAAGGTATTAAGTACAAAGTACAGGTCTTGGTTCTTATCGAGCCACAAAAATAAGGTATTTACGCTACACTTGGTACATTATACTTTGGACTTAGTACCCGCTCACAGTCCCAATTCGCTCAGTTCGTCGTCGCGGATAATCATCAACACCGCCGATTGCGACAGGATGGTGTACTTCTCCCCGTCGAGTTCGACTTCAAACCCGTTGCGCTTGAGGTACAGCACCTGGTCGCCCTCGCGCACCTGCAAAGGGACGTACTTCACGGCTTCTTTTTTCTCCTTCCAGGGTTCGTCTTCGTCGGTCAGGGCCGGAATTGGGAAACCGGGCCCCACTTTGATGACCTTTCCGCTGTGAATGTCCTCTTTCTCTTCAACCGTGGGCGGCAGGTACAGGCCCGAGCGGGTTTGCTGGCTGCCTTCAACGGGCTTCACCAGAATCTTATCGCCGAGCATGATGACTTTGCGGAGCGTATTGGGGCCTTCGATGATGTTCATAAAAATTTTGTCTGAACCGTGATTCATGGGATTTAAAGATTATCAGGATTACAAAAAGTACTCATTCTGATAATGAAGCTGTTTATGGTATTAATTTTTTAAGATGCAAGGGTGCTTTCTGAACCTTTTTTTATCAACTTTTTTGTCATCCCGAGGCACGCGAATCATGGCGACCGTCGCGCGGTTCAGACAACTTGTCAGGAATCTGTCCTCGTTTGCCAATTTCGAGCACTTCCACGTCAAAAATTCGTCGTCCGTCAATCTTCAGGCGCAATGCCGTCTGCATTTTATGAAAGCCCTCCTTGCCCGCCGCGCCGGGGTTTAGGTAAAGTAAATTAGCGCGGGACGCATCCCGCTGTACCCGCAAAATATGCGAATGCCCGCAAATAAACACGTCGGGCAGGCCGTGTTCGGCGAAAAGTTGTTGGGCATCGGGTTGGTAGCGACCCGGTACGCCCCCGATGTGGGTCATGCCCACGGTAACTTCTTCGCAGCGAAAGACGTGGATGCGGGGAAAAATCCGGCGAATTTCGGCCCCGTCGATATTGCCGTACACGCTTTGCAAGGGCTTGTCGAGGGCTTCGAGTGTATGAACGACCGTCATGCTGCCCCAGTCGCCGCCGTGCCAGATTTCGTCGGCCCAGTCGAGGTGGGGAGCTAGGCGGGGATCGAGGTAACTATGGGTATCTGAGAGCAAAAAAACTTGAGTCATTCGTTTGATTTTCAGGGGTATACTACTTGTACTGCTTTTTATGAAGGGCTAAATTCGATTAAACAATCTTTTCCGGCAAACGTTTACTTCAAATCACAGATTGCCTGCCCGTTGACGATGCCCATCAGCCCGTTTGAAACTGAACTGTACGAAAGACTGAGCGATTTCTTCGCCCGCAGTGGGTTTGTGTCGCTGGTCGAAAAAAAACAGTTCCGCAAATCGACCGACACGGGCTTTCAGAACGTCATTTTCTCGGTTACACCCTACGAAAACGAGACCTGGCTGGAAGTTAATTTTGGCCTGCGTCATCAGCAGTTGGAACAAACGGCCCAGCAGTTTCTGAGTAATCTCGCAGAATTCCGCGACGACGCCAACACGCTGGTAGTATCCATCGGGAAATTTAATGACACCCGATATTTTCGCTATAAAATTACCCATGACGCCCGCCACGGACCCGCCGACCTGGACGAAACCTGCGAACTAATCAAGGATTTTTTGCTCGAAACCGGCTTCGATTTCCTTGACCAACACAGCCATCTGCCCGAGTTACACGCGCTGCTCAACAGCGAGCCGACCAAACCCTGCAAGTACCTTTACAACCAGACGCACCGCGCGTTTAAAGGGCTTATCGCCGCCCGCCTGAGCCAACACGCCGATTTTCCGCGTTTGGCCGACGTGTACCGCAACCAATTGCTCAAGATGGGGGCTTCCTTCCATGATCTGCACCAGTATGAGCGGCTGTTAAGTTACCTACTCTACCATTCGGTGAATTAATGCCCAAATATGGGCTAACTATCGCCTATAACTGGTCAGAATTGTATCGCATCAGTAGTACATTGAGCGATTATCTTTAACGTCTGATTGAACACCTCTTGACTTGCCGTATGATTTCTTCTGTTGTGTCGCGCCGTGACTGGCTCAAAACCAGTGCCTTACTGGCCGGAGCCGCCTTAACTGAGCCTGCCTGGGCACTGGGGGACGCCCTAAAATCCGATTTTAGCATCGGTGCCTGCGACTGGTCTTTAAAAAAAATGGCGAACCCGGAGGCGTTTGAGGTCGCCCGGCAAATCGGCCTCGACGGGGTGCAGGTTAGCTACAACTCCGCCGCCGATGAGGCGTATTTATCGAAAAAGGGAAACCTCGATGCTATCCGGGAAGCGTCCCGACGGACGGGCGTCCGGATTGCGAGTCTGGCCATTGGTCGCCTCAACGATATTCCTTACAAATCGGAGCCGCGCACCGAAGAATGGGTCAGCAACGTCATCGATGCCGCTCAAGCCCTGGGGGCGCAAACTGTTTTACTGGCATTTTTCGCAAAAAACGACTTGCGCAACGATGAGATGGGCAAAAAAGCGGTGATCGAGCGTCTGAAAAAAGTGGCATCCAAGGCCGAAAAGGCGGGCGTGACGCTGTCCATCGAGTCGTACCTCTCGGCGCAGGAGCACCTCGACATCATGCAGGCCGTGGGGTCGAAGGCCGTGAAAGTCTACTATGATTTTCGGAATGCCACCGACGCGGGTTATGACATTTACCAGGAAATTCCGCTGCTGGGTCGGGCCAATATCACCGAGATTCACATGAAAGAAAACGGGCAGTTGCTCGGGCAGGGTAGCCTCGACTGGCCGAGAATTCGGCGGGCACTGGCCGATATTGGGTACACGGGTTGGATGCAAATTGAAGGGGCGATGCCCAACGGGGCCGCCCTCGTGCCCAGCTACCAGCATAATTTGAAGTTTTTGCGCGGGTTGTTTTCTTAACGCGCTGTAAAGCGGATTGCCTAATCCGCCCGCTCCAACATGAATGCCTCAATTTGGGTCCCGGCGGATTAGGCAATCCGCTTTACAAATATCATGAAATCACTTTCGCTACCTCTTCCCCGCCTACCCGTTGGCCGCAGTCTGCTGCTGGCGGCGGGTGCAATCGTTGGCACGTTAGCCTTGAAGCCAGGGTTTTCACCAAAACCGGATTTTCAAGCGCGCAATTCAGCATTCAGCCTGGCAGCGATTAACACTCAGAATTCAGCATTCAACCGGGCGGCGATCCGCATTCAGCATTCAGACTCGCTCTACGCCCCCGACGACCTCGAAGCCACCGTTTGGGCGGAGTCGCCGATGCTGTTCAACCCAACGAACCTGGACGTGGACGCGCGGGGCCGGGTCTGGGTGACCGAGGCGGTTAATTACCGCGATTTCAACAATAAACCCGACACCCGCCTGGCCCGGCAGGCCGGCGAGCGGGTGCTGATTCTGGAGGACACCGACGGCGACGGGAAGGCCGACAAGACCACCGTTTTTGTCGAGGATAAAGACCTGATTTCGCCCCTGGGGATCGCGGTGATTGGCAACAAAATCATCGTATCGGCGGCACCCAACCTGGTGATGTACACCGACGAAAACGGCGACGATAAACCCGACAAAAAAGAAATTTTACTCACGGGTTTTGGCGGTCGTGACCACGACCACAGCCTGCACAGCGTGACGGCCGGGCCGGATGGACGCTGGTACTTCAACGTGGGCAATGCCGGGCCGCACGTCGTGACCGACAAAAGCGGCTGGACCCTGCGCGCGGGGAGTTTGTACACGGGCGGTACGCCCTACAACAAAACGAATGCGGGTAACCAGAAAAGCGACGACGGGCGCGTGTGGGTTGGTGGGTTACAACTGCGGATCAATCCCGACGGCACCGGGTTGCGGGTACTGGGCCACAATTTCAGGAATAGCTACGAAACCTGCCTCGACAGTTACGGCAATATGTGGCAAAACGACAACGACGATCAGGTCATCGCCTGCCGGACGAGTTTTTTGCCCGAAAATGGCAACGCGGGCTATTTTTCGAGCGATGGCACCCGCTACTGGCAGGCCGACCGGCGGCCGGGACAGGAGATTTTTACCGCCCACTGGCACCAGGAAGATCCCGGCGTGATGCCCGTACCCGAAAACGCGGGCGCGGGTTCGCCAACGGGCACCATGCGCTACGAAGGCGACGCGCTCGGGGCGAAGTACCGGGGCGTGTTGCTCAGTGCCGAGGCCGGGCGCAACGTGATTTACGGCTACTGGCCCGAGGCTCAAGGCGCGGGTTTTGCCCTCAAACGCCACAACCTGATTACGACACTGCCCCAGGACAACGTGAATTACCAGTGGTACGAAACCGGCGAAGATACCCGCAAGTGGTTCCGGCCCAGCGACGTGGTGGCGGGTACCGACGGCGCGCTGTACATCGCCGATTGGTACGATCCCATCGTGGGTGGACACGCCATGCAAGACAAAAAAGCCTTCGGACGAATTTATCGCATCGTGCCAAAGGGCAAAAAATTGACATCCCCAAAACTGGATTTAAGCAATACCGAAGGACAACTGGAAGCCTTTAAAAACCCTGCCGTCAACGTGCGCAACGCCGGTTTCGTGGCGCTGAAGGCGCAGGGTGAAAAGGCGGTTCCGATGGTAAAACCGCTGTTGACGGCCGATAATCCCTTTCACCGGGCAAGGGCCATTTATCTACTGGCGCAACTGGGACCGGAAGGCGTGGCCGAGGTTCAAAATCTGCTGAATTTACCCGATGCCGATACGCGTCTGGTTGCCTTGCGGGCGCTGCGGGCGGCGGGTAATCCCCAATTTTCAACGATCAATACGCAACGGGCAACGGATGAAAATCCGCAGGTGCGCCGGGAAGTGGCGATTGCACTTCGCGATGTACCGCTGGCGCAGTGCCGTGACGCCCTGACCGAATTGGTGAAGCGCTACGACGGGCAGGATGGCTGGATGCGGGTAGCCCTCGGCACCGCACTGGACGGGGCAAAGGGAGAAGCTTTTTACCCGGAACTGAAACAGATTCTTAATGCCAGCGACCCCACCACCTGGTCAGCGCCGATGGCCTCGCTGGCTTTTGAACTACACCCCAAAGCCGCCATCAACGATTTGAAAATCCGGGCTTCGTCGGAGAAGATTTCGGAAAAAGACCGTCGGCAGGCCATCACGGCGCTGGGGTTTATTCAGGAAAAAGCCGCCGTGCAGGCCATGCTTTCGCTGACCAAATCGCCCTTGAAAGACGTCAGCGACCAGGCTGCGTACTGGCTGACGTTCCGGCGCACCAACGACTGGGCCGACCTGATTGCCTGGAAAGACGCCAGTGCGCAGGCTTCGCCCGCGATGCAGCGGATGATGAAATTACAGGTTGACGTGGGTTCCGAATTGCCCATGCCGCAGCGCGTGAAAGCCGCCGAAGCGATGGCCAAAGACCCGGCGGGCGGGAAAATGCTGCTGGCGATGGCCGCCGAAAACCGGCTACCGAAGGAAATCAAGGGGGCCGTGGCTTTGGTGATTTACAACAATCCCGATTTGCAGGTGCGCTCGCTGGCCAGCGATTATTTCCCCCGCGAGGGCAAAAACGGACGCGACAAACTCTACTCGCTCGATTACATCGCCAAGCTACAACCCGACGCCCGCCACGGCCAGCAGGTCTTTGCGACGTATTGCACGACGTGCCATAAACACGGTACGGCGGGGGCCGAGATTGGGCCGGATTTAAGTAGTATTCACAAAAAATTCGACCGGACGACCCTGCTCGATGCCATCATCAATCCTTCCGCCGCGATGGTGTTTGGCTATGAACCCTGGTTGGTGACGACCAAAAAAGGCGAGACGATTTACGGTTTTCTGGTGTCGGACGGAGCCACGCTGGTGCTCAAAGACGCGGGCGGACAGCAACACGCCTTCAAAAAAGATCAGATCAAAACGCGCAAGCAACTCAGCACCAGTCTCATGCCCGAGCCCACCGCCCTCGGCCTGAAAGACCAGGATCTGGCCGACCTGACGGGGTATTTGTTGAGTTTTAAGGATTGAAGCTGTTTAGGTAGTTTTTTGAAAAACGTCGGGTCACCCTTTTTTTTAAACTAAAATCCTGAACCGTTTCGATAAAAGATTGCATCTGAGAAAAGTCTCCGGGTCACGAACTTTCCAATGAGTTCGTGACCCTATTTTTTTCCTGCCGATATTTGTCCATTCACGCTGTTTGCCATTCCCTTGAAAAAACTTCTGCTCGCCACCCTCGTTGTGCTGTCGCTGTGCTCCTGGGGCTACCTCGTTCACCGAACCACCGTGCAACTGGCGCTGTACCACCTGCCCACGAAGATGCGGCCCTTCTTTTTCCAGAATCTGGATTACCTCGTCAAGCATTCCGTGCGGCCCGACGAACGGCGGCGTTTCGACTCCACCGAAGCGCCCAAGCACTTCATCGACCTCGAAGCCTTTGGCGAGAACGCCGCCACCCAAATGCCCGAAAGCTGGGCCGAAGCCAGTGCCCGCTACACCGCCGACACGCTGCGCAAATACGGCATCGTGCCCTGGACGATTACCGAGAATTTTCAGAAACTGACGAACGCCTTCCGCCGGGGCAAGCGCGACAGTATTCTGTATTTCGCCGCCGACCTGGGGCACTACGTGGGCGATGCGCACGTACCGCTGCATACGTCGCTCAACTACGACGGGCAACTCAGCAACCAGCGCGGCATTCACTCGCTCTGGGAAAGTACCTTACCCGAACTGTCGTTTGACCAATATCAGTTCTTCGAAAAACACCGGGTTCGGTACCTGCGCGACCCGCAGCGGGCGGCCTGGGAAGCCGTGCGGAGTGGCAATGCGTTGCTGAAAGCCGTTTTTGACGAAGAGCGCGATTTGACCCAACAGTTTCCTGACAGCGTGAAGTACCGGATTCAACGGCGCAACGGCATTCCGCTGAAATACTACACCACGGCCTTTGCCAAAGCCTACGGACAGCGCGTCAACCCGGCGGTGCAGACGCAGTTGCGGCATTCGGCCCACGCCATCGCCGATTTCTGGTACACGGCCTGGGTCGATGCGGGCAAACCTGACCTTAACGCCCTGATTACTAACACCCCGCCCGACTCGGCCCGCGCTCAGTTGAGGGCTGAAGTGAAAGCCTACAAAGCCAATGCGTTGCTGAGCAAGGGCTGGTTGCGGGCGAGGGCAGTGAATAATGAACAATGAACAATGAATAATGAACGATGCTGACCAGAGCCGGGCCGGCCGTTACCGTGAGGCTCCCACCCAAACAAATTTCCGCCAAATCCTTGCTGCGCCGCCCCTTCTTTCTTAGTTTCGGTAGAATTACACCTCCGTTTCTTCCCACCTCGATACCATGCAGTTTTCTTTTCAAAATTACCAGACCGACGGTTTTCACGATGAAATGTTCGATCCTGCCGGGCAGTTGCGCTCCGGCTACGGCGTGTTCAGGGAGCGCGTCGAGGAGTTGAGTTGTGACGAAATGATCCGTCGGCAGCAGGCCGCCGAGCGGGCGCTCATGGCGATGGGCATTACCTTCAACGTGTATTCAGAAAATGAGGGTACCGAACGAATTATGCCCATCGACATTATTCCGCGCATCGTCACGGGCGAGGAGTGGAGTCGGCTCGAAAAGGGCCTGGCCCAACGCATTACGGCACTCAATTTGTTCATTGATGACGTGTACAACGCCCAGCACATTCTGAACGACGGCGTGGTGCCGCGCGAACTGATCGAGTCGTCGAAGTGCTTTCTGAAACCCTGCTTAGGTCTGAAACCGCCGAAGGGCATTTGGTGCCACATCACCGGCACGGATCTTATCAAGGGCGACGACGGGACGTTTATGGTGCTCGAAGACAACCTGCGCTGTCCCTCGGGCGTGAGTTATATGCTCGAAAATCGGGAGTTGTTGAAGCAAACGTTTCCCGAAGTATTCACCCGCACCAACGTCCGGCCCATTTCCAACTACCCCACGCGGTTGCTGGATATGCTGCAATTTATCAGCGACCGGCCCAACCCGACGGTTTGCGTGCTGACGCCCGGTATTTACAACTCGGCCTATTTCGAGCATTCGTACCTCGCCCAGCAAATGGGCGTCGAACTGGTTGATTCGCGCGATTTGGTTGTTCACGACGGGTACGTCAAAATGCGCACCACCAAGGGTTTCCAGGTGGTCGACGTAATTTACCGCCGCATCGACGATTCGTTTCTCGATCCGCACACGTTCAACCCGCACTCGCTCATCGGCATTCCGGGCATCATGGACGTGTACAAAAAAGGCCGCGTCGCCCTGGCCAACGCCCCCGGTACCGGCATCGCCGACGACAAGGTGATTTACGCCTACGTGCCGCGCATCATCAAGTACTACCTCGGCGAAGAGGCCATTATTCCCAACGTGCAAACCTACATCTGCGGCGAAGACGACGACCGGCAGTACGTTCTCGACAACATCGAAAACCTGGTGGTAAAGGAAGCCAACGAAGCGGGCGGCTACGGGATGCTCATCGGGCCGCAGGCGACGAAGAAAGACCACGGCATTTTCAAAAAGAAGATCAAAGAAAACCCCCGCAACTACATCGCCCAACCAACGATTTCGCTCTCGCGGGTGCCCTGTTTGATCGATGGTCAGGTGGAGGGTCGCCACGTGGATTTACGCCCGTACATTCTCTACGGCGATGGTATTCAGGTGATTCCGGGCGGGCTTACGCGGGTAGCTTTGCGCAA
>JAJAZB010000268.1 GCA_026785975.1 Cytophagaceae bacterium
CGCACCCATCAATTCGACACCAGAGGAAGATTTCGGCTGGGGGAAAGGCAAACTGAACATTCTAAATGCCATGACGGTCATGCGGGCGGAAATGCCGGTTCCCCTCGCTCCTACTCCGCCGGTGCCGTTCGTAGCCACACCTCCAATCGCACCTATGCCGTTCGGGATGTTGCAGGAACGGTTTCTCCGCACCGAGCGCGGCCCGGAATGGCGGAATCTGGTCGAAACTTATTTTGGGGAAATTCGCCGCCTGATCAACACCAACAAACGAGTGGCGACGGTTTGGCACCGGAGCGGCGGGCCGATCTGGGTACGCACGGCGTTCCGGGCGGTGGCGTTTCCCCAGGAACCCATTCCCGAAACTGTCGATGGATTCTCGCTGCGGGCGGGCCTCGACAAGATGCTCGTCATCCTGAAACGCTACGGCAGTGAAGCCCTCGTCCGCGATCTAAACACCCACGAACCACAACTGATTTTATTACAGGGCGGTGTGACCCTTTGGCAACTGATTGATTATCTGGGTGAACCCCTGGAAGTGGCCCATTCCTGAGTACGACGTACCCTTAATTCCCACCCATTATGCCCAATCCCGCCGGAACGCTCGAACGGCTTGCCCTCGAACTGGGCACTGCCCTCGAACCGCTCAAAGACCTGCTGCGGCCCGACGTTTTCGACCGCCTGGGCATTCAGTTGCCCTCGGCGCTGGCGGGTAAGGTCAGTATTTCTACGAAACTGAGCGCGACCGCCGCCAAAGCGGGGCAGCTTTCGGCAAAAATCCAGACCCTCACGACGGCCATTCAGGGCGGGGATGCGGCCAATATTCTCGCCGCCGCCGCGCCCTTGCTGAGTGCTATTGCTGAACTCATCGCCGCCCTGAAAGACCTCGGTACCACGCTCCACGCCGAAGCCCAGGCGGGTTTGACGCCCGCTGAGAAAACGGCTGTCGAAGGCTTTGCCGCTACCTTTGCCGTTCGAACCCTGGAATACGTGGCCGTTGGGTACCTCGATACCCGGATGCCCGCGCTGACGTCGACGTTTTCGTTGCTGGGGCTGGTCGATAAAGAAATTACCCCGCCCAACACCCTCGAAGTACGGAGTCTGCCCGATGTGTTCGTTCCGCGTCGTTTCTACCTCGACCGGCTCGCGAATCTGCTGGCGAATCCCGACCAGCACCTGCAACAGGTTTTTCAGTGGGGCGCACCGGGATTTAACGGTCAGGCGCTGTTTTTCAAAATTCAGTCTTTGCTGGAAAGTTTCGCGTTGCCTTCTGAAATCCTGCTGCTGCCGGGCCAGGGGCCTATCCTGGAAGCGTATATGTTTAGCTTTCAAGTGGATAACTCCACCAACCCACCCAGTTTGAAGGTCGAATTCCGGCTTCCGGCGGAGCAAACTTTTGATCGTGAATATTCCTTTTCTGATTTCTGGAAAGGCACCGTTCACGTCAAGGCGAGTTTTCTGGGCGGGGTGCGCGGTACGCTTCGCCCGCCGTTTTCCATCGCCATTCAACCACCCAGCGGCGACCTGAACCTGGAGGTTTTACTGGAGTTAAAAGCCAAAAAGAGTACTGACGAACCGATTATTTTGCTCGGGGCCACGGGAGGAACCCGTCTGCAAGTGAAAAGTATGGGCGGCAGCATGGGGCTGAATGCCCACGTCGGAACCGGCGGTGGACCGGCGGCGGTGCCAGCGGCGCAAATCCAGTTGGAGGGCGGCAAACTCATCATCGACTTTTCCCAGGGCGATGGCTTCATCCAGCAGATTCTTTCGGGGGTGCGCGTGGAAGCCGATTTTGCCCTGATTGGTACCTGGAATCCCAACGACGGCTTACGGTTGCAGGGCAGCGGTGGGGTCGAAATTTTCATTCCCCTCCACATCAATCTGGCCCTGATCGAACTCAAAGGGCTTTATTTTTCGATTGGGTTTTCGACCGAAGCGCCGCTCAAACTCGGCGTGGCCACCCAAATCGGCACCAACCTCGGGCCGCTCAAAGCCCTCATCGATCGGTTGGGCACGAACATCCCGATTACCTTTCCCGCCAACGGGACCGGCAAACTGGGTTTGGCCGACATCAATTTCGAGTTTGCCGCGCCCACGGGCATCGGCCTTTCCATCGACGGCGGAGGGTTCAAAGGCGGCGGGTTTCTGTCGTTCAACCAAGCCAAAGGCGAATACGCCGGGGCGCTCGAACTGGAATTCCAGTCCCTGTTTTCGCTGAAAGCCCTCGGGATTCTGAATACGAAAATGCCCGATGGTTCCGAGGGTTTTTCGCTGCTAATCATCATTTCCGCCGAGTTTCCGCCCATTCAACTCAGTTTTGGCTTCACGTTGCTGGGCGTGGGTGGGTTGCTGGGCTTGAACCGCACGATGGTCGTCGAAAAACTGGCGGCGGGCGTGAAAGACGGTTCGTTGAACTACATTTTGTTTCCCCAAAATATCGTTGCTAATGCCCCAACCATCATCGCGTCCGTCGGGGCGGTGTTTCCCCCGAAAAACGGGCAGTTTGTGTTTGGGCCGATGGGCAAGCTGGGTTGGGGAACGCCCACGCTGATTTCGGTTGAACTGGGCCTGATTATCGAAGTCGCCAATCCCGTCCGAATTGCCATTTTGGGCGTGATTCGCTGCATTTTGCCCGAGGAACACCTCCCGCTCATCAAACTCCAGGTCAACTTCATCGGCGTCCTGGATTTCGAGAAAAAAGAACTCAAATTTTTCGCGTCCATCTACGACTCGCGGCTGCTGGCCTTCACGCTCGCGGGCGATATGGCCCTGCTCATCAGTTGGGGCGATAATCCCAATTTCGTGTTGTCGGTGGGCGGGTTTCACCCGGCTTTCAACCCGCCCCCGCTCGGCCTTCCGGCCCTGAGCCGACTCTCCATTTCGTTGCTGGGCGGGAATAATCCCCGCCTGCGGCTCGAAGCCTATTTTGCCGTGACCTCCAACACGGTGCAATTCGGGGCCAAACTCGAACTCTACGCCTCGGTGTCCGTAGCCAGCATTCGGGGCTTTCTGGCCCTCGACGTGCTTTTCCAGTTTTCGCCATTTTATTTTATCGCCCGGATTCAGGCGGCGTTGGAAGCCAAAATTCTCGACATCACGCTGTTTGCCGTTGCCCTCGACTTCACCCTCGAAGGCCCCAGTCCCTGGCGGGCGTACGGCTTTGCCACGGTCTCGGTCTCTTTTTTCTTCTTCGACGTCTCCGTCAAAATTTCGTTCGATGTCACCTGGGGCGACCGGACCGACACGAGTTTTCCGCCGATTTCGGTGCTGCCCCAACTCACGGCGGCCCTGGCCGACCGGCGCAACTGGCAGGCGGCCATTCCACCCGACTCGCACCAGCAGGTGAGCCTCCGGGAACTGCCCGCCGATGGCCCCGACGCCGACCAGATCATCGTCCACCCGTTTGGCGTGTTGACCCTGAGCCAGAAACTCGTTCCGCTCAATCAGGAAATTCAACTGCTTGGCAATCAGAAAGTAGCCGATGCGGTGAAGACCTTCCGCATCGAACGGGTTCAGGATCAAAACGGGACAGCCTTAGCGACTGAATCCGTGAAGGAGCAATTTGCACCCTCGGGTTTTTTCCAAATGGACGACGCCCAGAAACTGAGTCGGCGGGCCTTTGAGCAACTCGACAGCGGCGTCCGGTTGGCGGGTTCGGCGGGTTTCCGGGTAGGAAATATCGCCGTGCGGACGGTTCGTTACGATTTCAAATACCTGGTCGAAGAGCAGTTGATTCGGGTAAAAAACAGCCTGAACTACTTGCGGGTCGAACTCTTCGCCACCTTCCTGCAAGGCAACGCGGTTTCGCAATCGGCGCTCTCGAAAGCCAGCCGGAGTGTCTCCGCCCTGGCCCCGGCGGCGCTGGCGCTAAAACCCGAAGCCTTCGTGGTCACCTTCACGGATACCTTGCAGGCCGTTAGTGCGACGCACCAGTTTGACGACGAAACCTCCGCCTACGGAGCCATGAGCCAACTCCTGCGCGAACGCCCCGACCTCCACGGCACCGTGCAAGTGGTATCGGGATACCAAGTCAGTGATCAGTGATCAGTGCGGACGCCGCGCAGACCAAGTCAGTGATCAGTGATCAGTGCGGACGCCGCGCAAACCAATTCAGTGACCAGTGACCAGTGATCAGTGCGGACGCCGCGCAGACCAATTCAAAAAGCGTCCCATCATCCCGAATGCTCGGGGGTCGGCTCAGTTGCAACGACTAAATTAACCGGTTCAAAATACTGATCACTGATCACTGATCACTGATCACTGATCACTGATAACTGATAACTGATAACTGATAACTGAAGAAAATGAGCCTTAAAAATCAGTATTCGTTTTTATCCTGGGCGCGGAAGGGCCTGGTCAACAGCATTTCGCCCGTTCCGGCGGGAACCGCCCGTGCCTCGGTTCGGCTCGACGTGCTGGTCAATGGGCAGACGGTTCCGCAAACCATTCAGGTACTCGGCCCGCAGGACGTGATTGGGATGAACGCCGACATGGTCGTGCGTACCGAGCCGCGCAACTGGATCACCGACTACGAGCCGAATTACCTGCCCTTCATTGAATTTTACGAAGAAGATTTCCCCTGGCGGTACTCGCCCCGCACGCCCGATGGGGCCAAACTCCAACCCTGGCTGACGCTCGTCGTGCTCAAACCCGACGAGTTTGACGCCGACGACCGTAGCCATCCGCTACCTTCGTTTAAAATCAAAAAAGACGCCAGTCAATTTTTCCCGCCCGCCGACCAGTTATGGGCCTGGGCGCACGTCCACGTCAACGGCGCGGTGACCGACGCGGCGGGCCTGGATGCGGTGGTTCGGCAAAACCCTGACCACGCGTATTCGAGGCTGTTTTCGCCCCGTAAACTCAAGCCCGAAACGCCCTACCAGGCTTTCCTCGTGCCGACCTACGAACTGGGCCGACTGGCCGGACTTGGCCTGGCGGCCGACAATGCCGCGCTGCTCGGAAAAGCGTCTTTCGAGGGCAAAGGCGCGGGCACGGCCTTTCCCTACTACTACCGTTGGTACTTCCAAACGGGCAAGGCGGGCGATTTCGAGTACCTGCTTACCCTGCTGAAACCCTTCACGGCGGATAAAACCATCGGGCGGCGCGACATGGACGTTTCCACGCCCGGTTTCGACAGCGAATGGACGGACGCTGGGTTTCCCCGACTATTGGGTCTGGAAGGAGCGCTGAAATCGCCGTTGATGCAATCGGATGCCTGGCCACTCCCGCCACCAACACCCCGTCCCGAATTTGAAAACGACCTGGAACGGCTCCTGAATCTGCCCGAAAAACTGGTGCAGGAAGGCGTGGAAACGCCCGTCGTCAGCATTCCGTTTTACGGCGCCAAACACATTCTGGAAAAGACGATTGCCATCACCAACGACCCCAGCAAAGACTTCTGGCTCACCGAACTCAACCGCGATCCGCGCACCCGCACGGCGGCGGGTTTTGGGACGAAAGTCGTGCAGACCCAGCAGGAAAACCTGATGCGGAAAGCCTGGGAGCAGGTGAAAAACATCAAGGAGCTTAACCAGAAAATTCGCTACGTGCAGGTGGCGATGCGGGCCGGGCAGCAACTTTTCGTGAAGCATTTGGTGAATCTAAGCCCAGCTAAATCCCTGGGAATCACCGCGCTGATTCACACCAAAATCACCAACAGCCCCACCACGATTCGCCACGCCATCGAGCGGAGTACCCTACCGGTTGCCGCCACGAGTACCGCCTTCCGCCGCCTGACCCGGCCCGGCGGTACGCTCATGCGGCGAGTCGGTAGCCTGGAAACGGAACGACTGGTGGACGGTTTGAACGCGGGAAAACTCACCACTGCTCCACCCGCGCCCGTCCCGAAGGACACTAATTTGTGGGAAGACACGTTCGGCGATCCCGGCGAAGGCCGACGGGTTGGCCCACCCGGTGGCACGTCCATTTTCCCGGAAGGCTTACAAAAACTCTTGGCGGCCATGAACGAATGGCTCATCCTGGTTTTCTTTTTGATCGTGGCCGGATTCCTCCTCGGCGCGGGGGTTTGGCTCGCGGCCCTGGCCGTAGCGGGGGCCGGGGTGGGGGTATTTTTGGCCATTCGCTACGCCCACCGGCAGGAAAAATTACAGGCCATTCGGGACGCGACCAAGCTGACACCCAGTCTGGTGGATGAGTTGTTGCCCAACCCCAATTTCCAGATCATCGACCCAAAGGCCGATCGCCAACCCGATCAGACTCCGCCCGGCGGCGGCATCTTCGGCGGGGGCAGCGATAGCTTCGAGGCGGAACGCTTCAAGGTGGCAACCAAAAATTTATTCGGCTTCGTGGCCCAACTCCCACCGACCGAAGCGGTTCGCCGCCCGCTCGAACTGGCCAAAATTCAGAGCCGCATTTACGAAGTGATTGAGCCTCAAATGGCGATTGCCCGGCGCTTCGCTTCGTACGCCGTCTTCCCCGGCATCCGCGAAGTGGCTCCGCCGAAACTGGCGGAGGTTATCGTTCCGGTGATGGCCTACCCCGATTTTAAGGAGGCGATGTACAAACCCCTCCGCGAGTTGGGCGAGGAAAATGTTTGTCCGGGAATTGGCCGGATTCCGCCCAATAAAATCACGTTGCTGCTGACCAATCAGCCGTTTGTCGAGTCCTACATGGTCGGGCTGAACCACGAAATGGGCCGGGAACTGCTCTGGCGCGAATACCCGACCGATCAGCGCGGCAGCTATTTCCGCACGTTTTGGGAAAAACAGGGCTTCGTCGTGCCCGATCCTGCCCTGAACGAAGCCCAAAAAGCCGAGAAAGAAAAGGACATTCCCCGAATCAACACCTGGCTGAAGCGATCCCAACTGGGCAGCCACCCCAATCCCGCGCCCGCCTCGGGGCAGAAAATCGAGGAGAAATTGGTGCTGACCATTCGCAGCGATTTGTTCAAGCGCTACCCGAATACGGTGGTGTTTGCTCAGCGGGCCAAATGGCTCAACCAGGCCGCCAAAACCCGGGAAATGGACGAGACGCTGGAAGTGAATCCCGGCCAGTCATACAACACCGACCTCATCAAAACACCGCTGTTCGGGGCTGAGTTTTTACCCGACATTAAATGCTTTGGGTTCGACCTCACGCTCGCCCAGGCCCGGGGCACCGACCAGGATCCGGGTTGGTACTTCGTCATCATGGAACGTCCCGGCGAACCGCGTTTCGGCATGGATGAGCCGCCCGCTGATTTCAATTTTGCCGTGCCGGGTTCCATCAAACTCTGGAATGAACTGCACTGGGGGCACATCATGCCGACGAAAGTGGCGTACGAACAACTGGAAGTGCTGAATATGAGCCAGTTTCGTACCCCGCTGCTCAACGGCCCGCTACCCTCCGACCCCGACGACCAGGCCCAACGCAGCGAAGACAACGCCCACGCCTGGGGTACCCAATCGGCGAGTTTAGCCTACATTCTGTACCAGGCTCCCGTAAAAGTGGCCGTTCACGCCACCGAAATGCTGGACGGATTGTAAGGTGTTTTTTTGTCATCGCGTTTTCTGTCATCCCGACGTAGGAGGGACCTTGTATTCGCCACCTAGCAAGGTCCCTCCTACGTCGGGATGACAGAAAACGCGATGACAAAAAAAGGCGATAAAAAAATAGAATTCCACTTATTTTAAAACCGCATCGACCCCGACCAAGATGGAAGACTTTGAACAATATCTCCAGGGCCTCCGCAACCAACGGGAGCAAAAAAACGGACACGCCAACGAGCTACTCCGCCTACAAACCGAACAACAGCAACTCAAAAAACAGGAGGAGGCGGTGGCCCGAACGGGCAACGGCGATCAGCTTCAGCTACTCAAACGGCAGCAGGCCAACCTGACGGGTCGGGTGAAGGAAACGCAAGCGGAATACGTAAAGGCCAAAGGCCGGGCCAGCGAAGGGCTGCTGGGTTTAGTGGAACGCTTTGGCTCGCCCCAGAAATACATCACGCACTGGGACGACCATTTGCCCATTCTGCTCCTTCCGCTGCGGATCGAAGCCCGTTTCAACCCCGGTCGCCCGGCCAGTAATCCTGAACTTTGGATTCGGGTTTTTCCCGATGAATGTTCGGTGGTCAAATTTCGCCCCGAACTCAGTGAAGACGAGCAAAAAGCGGCCACAACGTTCTGGTTTGAAACCTGGAAAGCCACCGACGAAGCCGGAAAACTCGGGGCCTGGACCGCCCTCGTGAAGGGTTTCGGCCCGCAGCGGGCGGCCTGGATCGCGAAAGTATCCGAACCGGTCAATTTTAGTACCCTGGAATCCGAGGTGTTCAGTTTTCCCTCTGAGGCGGATTTACAAACGGCCGGACTTTCGTCCGATGAGCAGTTGGCGGGGAAGAACTACTGGCGGCAACGTTGGGCCGGAATCGCCCCGGAAGAGGCCGGAAAAACCCTGGAAATAGCCGTGGGAACCGGTCGCGTGGATGCAGTCAAAGCGGCGACTCAGCCGACCAACCGGGACGAGTTGCAAGAAAAATCACCCGGCGAAACCTTTCTGAACCAAGCCAAATTTCCGCCGTTTAGCCCCGCCACGGGCCAGGGCGCTTCCTACGCCGACATCTTGCCCGATCAGTTGGTTTTCATGGGTTTTGAATTGGGCACCCAATTGTTTGAAGTGACGGGAAAGCCCATCCCCGACCGCATCTGGCTTTCGCCCGACGTCCACAAACTCGACGGAGCCGTGACGCGGGATGAGGCCGGGAAACTCCAGTTTACGGGCGAATTGGAATGGGTGCAGCACTTCGATGCCGCCGTGAGCATGGGCCTCGGCATCACAATCGACCTGCGAACGGTCATCACTCAACAGGTGGGCAGTGCCGCCGCCGAAACCGTCCTGCAACGCATCGCCAGCAACGGCCTCGACCGGCTTATGGTGCTGGGAATCAACGCCGTCGATGGCAAAGACAAGGGCAGTGCGCTGCTCGAAAAACTGTTCGACAACCACCACTACGGCTCGTCGGGCCTGGGATTCGTGCCCCAGGGCACACCGACCAATAACACCGAGGGCACCAACGCCGGGCTGAGCCGCGACACGGCCACCGAGGAAAGTTTCGACGTCGAACGCGGAAAAGTACTCTTTGAACCCCTTGTCAATCGAGCGTTTTACGAAAAACCAAACGGGCAGCGCACCGCCGAATTTCTGGGGATTTCGCCGACGGTTTTTCAGCACGTGGCCCACAGCCAGGACCGCGAACTGGCCGAGGCGCGGGCCATGAATGTCGCGCTGTACAACGGCACGCTGGGGTATTATTTCGACGAAATGCTCGACCCGCTCATCGCCCGGCCCGACCAGCACCGGCTGTTCACGTTTTTTACGGAATACGTGAGTGGCCGGGGCAGTTTGCCCGCTCTGCGCATCGGGCGGCAACCCTACGGCATTTTGCCCACGACGGCGTTCAGCCGTTGGCACTGGACGAATCCCGAAATGCGCGAAGGACTCCAGTTTCGCGTAAAATTCTACGAAGAGTTGCAACGAATTTTACGCGTGTTGCGCGAAAACTGGCGGCTGGTTTCCGGCAGCGTCCCCCACGCGGGCGGTACCAGCCAGGACCTGAATCAGCAGTTTCTGGATATGCTGGGGCTGAACCCAACCTCGGTCAGTTACGCGCATCGTTGGCTGTACGGGCGGCAATTTGTCCGAAACTGGCTGTTTTTGATAACCGGAAAAGACGTGGCCCAGGAGCAGGTGGATCAGTGGGACGAACGCGCCAAAGGCTTTCTGCGTCAATTCGGCGTCCTGTTGCCCGAACCCAGTTTGGTCTCCAAATCGTTTTCGGCCCACCCGGTTCCCTTAAAAAAAGTCCACCTGATCGACAGCCTGCCGCTTTCGGAAGAAACGCCCGTGCAGGCGCTTTACGCGAAAACCGACGGAACCTCTGGCCCCAATTACATGGCCTGGCTGCGGCAAAGCAGCGAATCCGATGTTTGGAAAGAGGCCATTCTGAACGACACGGGCGTGAAAATCGCACCCCCGGCGACCTTGCTCTACGCCCTGCTTCGGCAATCCGTGCATCATTCGTACTGGGACACGGCCATGAAGATTTACGAAGATTTTAAGGTCGTTGAACACGCTGCCCGGCGGGAAGTCGAAGTCAGGAACGTGGTTTCGGAGCGCGTGGGCGGGGAAGCCATCCGGCAGTTTTCCAAGGCGGATTACCTGCAAGCGAGCGTAAAGGACAACTTGCCAAATCTGAGCGATAAGGCCCAAACGATGAGCGCGTTTTTGAGCGAGCGGGCTTCGATGCAACTCACGCCCGACTCCAACCTGCACCTCGTTCGGGAGGCCCTCGCCCAACTCGAAGGCCTCCCTACCGCCCGCCTCGAACGACTTCTGGCCGAACACGTCGACCTCTGCTCGTACCGGCTCGACGGTTGGGAGGCCGGTTTTCTGCAAAAACGCCTCGAATACCTGCGGTACACGGTTCGGCGCGACGGCGAAGAAATGCCCGGCGGCTACCGGCGCGGCACCTACCTCGGTGCGTTTGGCTGGATCGAAGACCTGAAACCGGCCCCCACGCGGCCCGTCGTGAGTCGGGGGCTACCCACTGAATTCGGGAACGAGGGGCCGATTTACGAGGCTTCGCAAAACGGCGCGTTCATCCACGCGCCCTCGTTGCCCCAGGCCGTTACCTCGGCCCTGTTGCGGAGTGGCTACCTCGCCCACGCCCACCCCGACGACCGCGAACGGCTGAGCATCAACCTGTCGTCGGAGCGGGTGCGGCGCTCGCTCTGGCTGATCGAGGGCATCCGCAAGGGCCAGGAACTGGCGGCGTTGCTGGGTTACCAGTTTGAGCGGGCCTTGCACGATGCCGAACTCGACGTCCATATTTACGCCTTCCGGGAACGTTTTCCGTTCAAAGTCAAGGAAACCAACGTGCAGGCGGGCCAATCGCTGGAGTCGATTTCGGCGCGAAACGTGGTCGATGGCTACGCCCTGGGCAACAGCGACCCGAGTACCTACCCCTTCGGTTTGGCCTTGCCCCCGGCTACGTCCGGCGAAGGCCAAACGCTCCTGAAAGCCCTCGACGATTTGCGCGATTCGATGGATGCTGTGGGCGATACGTTGCTGGCCGAGAGCGTCCACCAATTCGTGCAGGGCAATCAATTGAAGGCCAACGCATCGTTAAAAACCTTGCAGGAAGGCCAGAATCCCAATGTTCCCGATTTTGTGCAAACCCCGCGCAGTGGCAACGCCATCACCAATCGGGTGTTTGTCAACCTCGACACGGCCGCCCCGGTTCCGGCCAACGCCTCCCCGCGCGTACGGGCCGAACCGGCCTTGAATCACTGGCTGACGAGCCTGCTGGGCACCAGCCTGGCCAACGCCCGCGTGGTGGTACAGCGGCAGGGAACCGAAACGATTGACCTCTTTCTGAGCGACCTCGGCCTGACGTTTTCGCAGTGGGAAGCCCTGCCCGAAATTCAGAAAAAAGGACAATTGGAAACGGAGTACCGAAGTGCGGTTTTGATTCCAATCGAGGCCAGCGAAACCCTTGAGGTTTTCATCGAACGGGTCAATAATTCATCCTCCGACACGCCAAGCGTGTTGTTTAAAGTAACGCGCCTTTTGAAAAAGGAGGTTGCTCTTTCTGCCCTGAACCTGTCGGCCTTAGACTGGGTGTATTTGGTTGAGAATCAGCAAGCGGAGGTCGATAAACGCATCGCGTATGTTTTTTACAGCACCCACGTCCAGGTGCCCAACGGACAGTTTCAGGTGCTTTATTCGGAACCGGTTCTCGCCGGTGAACCCATTCACCGGCTGTTTCCGCTGTTGCGGGCCTTGCAGCAAAGCATTCGCCAGAGTCGCCCGCTCCACGCCGCCGACTACCGGGTGCCGGGTGAAAGTAAGCCCGACGATGCCAACAACATTGGGCAGGTGGATACCGTCGAACTGCGCCTTCGGGCTACCACGTTGCGGGACGCGTGTGAATTACTTCGAGTAGACTTTGAAACCGAAGTGTCTGACCTGGAGACGATTCTGGCAAGTGCAGATTCCGAAGCAACCAAGCTGACCAACGTGGCGGCCTTCGTCGTGGCGCAACATCCCGCTTGGGAAACGTTGTTGAAACGAGCGGCGGATTTTGATTGCCCGGAAGCCTTCCCCGAAATGCCGATGAGTTTCACGGCGGCGGGCGTGGACGCGGATTTTTTGCCCGAAACGTCGTTCGTTGAATTAGAAAAACTGGTTGAAAGTCAAACCTACGGCAGCCCGAACGCCCGCGCCACGTTTGGGCTTTTGACCCAACTCCTGGTGGTTTCCCGCAAACTGAAAAACAAAGGGACGGCGATGGATAAATTCCTGGCCGACGCCGTGGGGATTCCCGCCAACGATCAGATTCCACTCCTGACCCAGGCTCTGCAAGCGGCGGCGGGTTCGGGTTTGGTGGTTGTGCCCAAATTCCGGCTGGAACCGGCGAACGCCGCCGAAGTGCAACTTGCTTTTCAGAATCGCGATAAACTCCTGACATTCAAGCAAGTCCAACTTCAAGCCAGTCTCCCCGCGCTCACCGACGAGGCCTGCGCCGAGTTGATCGTTGAAGAATGGTTGCAAGGCGTGGGCCGGGTTCGGCCCCGCGTGGGGCAGTTGGAACGGGTAAAACTCGCCGTTGAAATTCGCTCGGCCAGCGCCCCGACCGCCCTTATTCCCATTCAAATCCCTTACCTCCAACAGCCGTACTGGGTGGGTTTGGAGATGCCCGAAACCTTACCCGATCCCGACGATGC
>JAJAZB010000269.1 GCA_026785975.1 Cytophagaceae bacterium
ACAGGTCGTTGTAAATATCCTGTTGCCGGTCGAAAGCGGGCGAAAAGTTTTCGTTTCCCTTCAGCGCCTGGGAATACGGTACGTCGCCCCAACGGTCGGTAATCCATTGGAAAATGTACGCTTTCAAAATCCGGGCGATGGTGGAACGTACTTTTGCCTGGTTAAATTTTTTCCGACGAGTCACCAAAGACTACGAGCCCGAATGATATTTCCCAACATCCTCTAAAAAGCGGTTGCTCGCACTACACCGACACTCCGTTCGGAACACTTGCCATTTTACGGCTGTATTTTTTCTTCCAGTACGAAATTCCCAAGCCGCCAATCAACGCCCCCGGCGCTACCCAGATAATCAACTGCACCGCCGGGGGCAGGTGGCCCATTCGGCCACTCATGTTGACCAAAAAAGCCGTGGTCGTGGCCGCGTAGGATCCCATCATTCGGGCGATGTGCATAAACAGCCAGTGGCCGCGCTCAGGGGCGGTTCGGCCGTTAAATAATTTCCAGTCGCTAAACCCACTACCCAGGCAGGCCCAGGCAAAAAACACGAACAGACCCACCATAAACCAGTTGCCTTGCAATCCCATCCATCCGGCGTACCCCAGCGCCATCACGCCGAAACCCACGACCAGCCCCAAGGCAATCCAGTCGAGGCGGGCGGGTTGGCTGGTCAATTTCTTGCGTCCCAACGCCCGCCTCCCCGTGAAGGTTTGGTAAAAACTGGCCACGGCGACAGCCAGAAAAAAGTGCAGCCGGGCCTCGGTGGGGCGCAGGCCAAACAGGCCGATGGTGGTCATGAAAACCCCAAACATACTCCAGAAATAAATCAGACCGACGCGGGTATGCCAGGGGCTGCCTTTCCTGGCGATGATCGCTCCCAAGCCCGTAACGAGCGCCGTGAAGCCGAAAACAATGTGAATAAACAGGATGATTTTATAAGCCGTTTCCATGAGCGTTGTGTGTTTATTTGAACGACACAAACGTACACTATCCACTGAATACGGTGCTTGAAAAAGGGCCTTTCAGCGCGATTCCGGGCTTTTTGGCAAAGACCGGGGCCGTTTAGCAACCTAACGGGAAGTTTGACAAAGCCAATTTTGCAGCCGTCATTGCGAGCGAAGCGCGGCAATCTACCGAAGCGGGCCAGAATCATGGGTAAGCCAGCTTTTCTGGAATGGTCTACGGCGGCAGATTGCTTCAGCTCCGGCGTACCGGTCAGTCACTGCGTTCCTTCGTAATGACGGGTTTACGGAGCGTTTTTGCAGAACCGTAGTTTACCTGAACCGACTAACCACCTCCGAATATTTCCGGGCCACGGGTACGGGCGTTTCCAGACCCGTCAGATGAAATTTATACCCCTGGGCGTTGCCCGACACGCGTTGTACCCGGTGCAGGTTGACGAGGTACGAGCGGTGGCAGCGCACCACCACGGCGGGCGGCACCTGGCCTTCGAAGCGGCTCAGGCTACCGCGCAAAAGCTCTTTTTTGACCTGGTCATTTCGCAGAAAAACTACTTCCGAATAATTATCCGCCGACTCGATGTAGAGTAAATCCGCCAGAGGCAGATTCAGTTTGTCTTTTTCGTTTTCGGCCAAAAGTTCAATCCGCTGCGTTTCGTCGGCTATTTTCTCGGTCGATGTTAGTGGAATGGGCTGCGGGGGCTGGCTGTAGCGGCGCAGGTTGCGGACGTAATTGATGTAGGTGATTCCCACCGCCGGAAACAGCCCCACCGCTGTGGTGACGTAGATAAACCCAAGAATCCCTTGAAGGTTGAGGGGTTGCCCGAATGCCCAGTGGCTATAAAAAATGTTGCCCAGTGCCACGAGGAGTACGGTCGCCAACACACTGAGAATCTGCTTTCCCACCGTCCAGTGAGCCTCTGAAAACCATCCGGGCACTATTTTCGGCAGGACAATCCAGAGCAGCAGCATACTCAGGAACGTCACCAAACCGTACCCCAACAGGTACCAGGGTTTGTTGGGATCTTTCCAAAGATTGATATCGAAAGGCTGGAAGAAAACGAGGAAAAGCCAGATAAACACGCCCGCGCCCAGGGCCGTGAAAACGGCCCGACGGGTTGAGCCGAATCCGTGGGGAAAAGGTTGGCGCAGGATGTTGGGCAGATTCACGGTTCAGCGAGCGGTAGACTGAGACGGAGTAATTTAGTTTTTTCAAAAAGGACCCCGGTACGACCGAATCTGCTCAATAAAAGCAGGAACTACGTCTGGAACCAGCAACACGACGAAGAGTACCCCAAACATGGCACCCCACAAATGCGCCGAGTGGTTGACGTACCCCGCGCCCCGGCGGGCTTCGTAGTACGAATACGCGAGGTACAAAAACCCAAAGATAAACCCCGGAATCCCGATGGGAATGAAGAAAATATAGATTGGGGCCAGCGGATAAAACACAATGCCCGCAAACACCACCGACGACACCCCGCCCGAGGCCCCGAGCGAATTGTAGCCGGGATCGTTTCGGTGTTGGAAAAACGTGGGCAAGTCCGAAATGATAATGCCCAGCAGGTACAGCGCCAGGTACATGATCTTCGCCATATCCGGCCCGGCGAGTGCAGCCAGAGTCCGCTCGACGATGTCGCCGAAGAAGTAAAGACTGATCATGTTGAAAATCAGGTGCCCCCAATCGGCGTGAATGAAGCCCGACGTGATAAACCGCCAGTACTCGTTGCGCCGGGAGATGGTGTAGGGATTCAACATCCAGCGGCGCATAACGGCCTCGTTTTGGAAGGCATAAATCGAGGCGGCGACGTTGACAAGAATCAGAATGATGGTCAGTGAAAAGGTCATAAGAAAAAGGGGTACGTTGGCTAAAAGCGCCGGGGCCAATAATTGGTCAAAATTGACCAGATTCGGCCACTTTCCCAAGAACCGGTTTTTTGCTACCTTCCCGTTCTACTTACTTTCTCCTCGCCCATGACTTCCCGACGCTCGTTTCTGCGCCACGCCGCCGCGCTCTCGCTCACGCCCCAGTTGAAGCCTTTCTCACAAAACTGGCTCCAAACTTTAACGATGTCCCGCCCCGACCTCACACCGGAGCAAGCCGCCCGCAACGAGGATTATTGGGTACCCATCCAGCAAGCCTTCACCACTTCCCCGACCCTACTCAACCTCAACAATGGCGGCGTCAGTCCCGCGCCCAAAACCGTGCAGGACGCCCTGGAGCGCTACAACCACTACGCCAACGAAGCTCCGAGTTATTACATGTGGCGCATCATGGACCAGGGCCGCGAACCCCTCCGCGAACAACTGGCTGCGCTGGCGGGCGTAAGTCCCGACGAAATCGCTATCAACCGCAACGCCACCGAAGCCCTCGACACCATCATTTTTGGCCTCACGCTCCAGCGCGGCGACGAGGTCGTTTTATCTAAATACGACTACCCGAATATGCTTCACGCCTGGCGGCAACGGGCGCTCCGCGAGGGGATAATCCTGAAGTACGCTGACGTGAAATTGCCTTCGGAAAACGAGGAAGAACTTGCCGCCCGATACATCGAGCAGTTTTCGGCGAAAACGAAAGTTGTCCATCTAACGCACCTCCTCAACTGGACGGGCCAGGTATTGCCGGTGGCGCGTATCGCCCGCGAGGCCCACCGCCGGGGTATCGAAGTCGTGGTCGATGGGGCGCACAGTTTTGCCCACCTCGACTATAAAATCACGGATTTGGAGTGCGATTATTTTGGCACCAGCCTGCACAAATGGCTCTGCGCACCGATTGGCTCGGGGATGTTGTGGATCAAAAAAGAGAAAATCGCGGGCGTTTATCCACTCATCGCCAACGACAAACCGCAGTCGGACAACATCCGCAAGTTTGAAAACCTGGGTACGCGCTCCTTTCCCATCGAACAAGCCATCGGTCAGGCCTTGCGGTTTCACAACGCCATCGGGACGCCCCGCAAACGCGAACGGCTGTTTTTTTTGAAAAACTACTGGTCCGAACGCGCCGCCCAACTGCCCGGCGTGCGGCTGTTTACGCCGGTAAAAAAAGACTTTTCGGGGGCCATTTGCTTGTTTGGCATCGACGGCATGGAACCAGCGCAGGTGGAAGGGCAACTGCTCAGCCGGTTTAAAATTCACACTTCGCCCACGGTTTGGGAAGACATCAAGGGCGTCCGCGTGACGCCGCACCTGTACACCACGCTCACTGATTTGGATCGCCTGGTGGAGGCGATAGGTAAGATTGTGCGGAAGGTGTAGCGTTTTTTCGTAGGGGCAACCCCGGGCGGCGTACCGCTTGCGGTTGCCCCTACGAAAACCAGCATCACATTCATCGGTAAAAACGGGCAATTCGCCGATGTTGCCGCTCCGCCGGTCTATCGCGTTTTTTTGGCTGAATAAGTAGCCGTTGCTTTGAGTCATTCAATCGAAAAAACGACTCAAGTTTATGAAAACGGTACTTACCTCTCTCTTCTTACTTCTTACTAATTTAGCTTTTGCCCAGTTTCCGGGTGGCGGACCGGGCGGTCCCGGCGGTCAGGGTGGCAACAGTGATGGCGTCCGTCGGCGGACGCAAACGGAAGCGATTCCCGGCGTGGCCGAGGAGCCTACGCCGAAAGGCAATTCTAAAATCACGGGTTACGTCGTGGATTCGTCCCTGACCAAAGCCGTTGAATTTGCCAGCGTCGCGCTCTACACCAAAGCCACCAACAAACCCGTGGATGGCACCGCCGCCAACGAAAAAGGCAAATTCACCCTCACTCGGGTGGCAGCAGGCGAATACAAACTGCTGGTTACTTTCATCGGTTTCAACACCAAAACCATTGACAATCTGACGATTGAAAAGGGCAAGGACGTTGATTTGGGGGTTATCAAATTATCACCCAACGTAAAAACGCTCGACGAAGTAACAATTACGGGCCAAGCCTCGATGATCGAGGAACGGGTGGACCGTCTGGTTTATAACGCCGAAAAAGACCTCACCTCGAAAGGTGGCGACGCCGCCGACATCCTGCGCAAAGTACCCATGCTGACGGTTGATCTGGACGGGAACGTGCAGTTGCGGGGTAGCTCGAACATCCGGGTGCTCATCAACAACAAACCCAGCACCATCATCGCCAGCAGCGTGGCCGACGCCCTCAAGCAAATCCCGGCGGATCTGATCAAAACGGTTGAAGTCATCACCTCGCCCTCGGCCAAGTACGACGCCGAAGGTTCGGCGGGGATCATCAACATCGTGACCAAGAAAAATACCTTGCAGGGCCTGACGCTCAACCTGGACACAGGCATCGGAATCCGGGGTAGCAACATGGGTCTCAACAGTAATTACCGCAAAGGCAACCTCGGCCTCAGCCTGGGCGGTTTTGGGCGGGCGTTTTACAACAAGGCGGAGTCCAGTTCCGATCAAAGTACGCTGTTGGGTGGCAACCGGATTCTGTCGAGCCAAACCGGTAAGGCCAACGACCGGGGGCTGTTTGGCCACTACACGCTGGGCATGGATTACGACATTTCCAAAACTCAGAGCATCACCACCAGCGTCCGCTACGGTACCCGCAACTTTCTGCAAGAGCAAAACCTGATGACGGAGTTGTACCAAAACAGCCTGCTCCTCAATACCTCGGATCGGGACGTCAGCACGAAAAATTTATCGGGTACGGTCGATGTAAACCTCGACTACCTGCGCACCTTCAAGGCCGGGCAGGAGTGGAGCATTTCAACGTTGTACAGCCGCAACGACAACACCAACAACTTCGACGCCGATCTGCTCAGCGGCATTGGCGACCTGACGGGCCGCCAACGCAACATCAACAACAGCACCAACCAGGAAATCACGTTACAGACGGATTACCAGACACCAATCAAGAAAAATCAAATGCTGGAATTTGGGGGGAAAGGGATTTTCCGGCAGGTCAACAGCAACTTTCAGTACCTGTTTGCCAACCCATCGGGCGATTTTTCGAGCGAAATCAACCGCCCCGCCGGATCGCTGGATTACAGCCAGAACATCGCTGCCGGGTACGTTTCGTACACGTACAGCACACCAAACAAGTACACCTTCAAGTTGGGCACCCGCTACGAGTACACGACCATCGACGCCAAAACCCGGGAGGCGGGCAACATCGCCATTCCCGCCTACGGCAACCTGGTGCCGAGCATCAACGTATCAAAAAGCCTGAAGGCGGGCACCACGCTCAAAGCCGCCTACAACCGCCGGATTCAGCGGCCCGGCATCCAGCAATTGAATCCCAACGTCAATGCTGCCAACCCGCAAAATATTTCGGTGGGAAACCCGGATTTGCGGCCCGAACTGACGGACAATTTTGAACTGAGCCTGAGTACCAGCATCAAGAAAACGTACCTGAATATGTCGGTGTTCAGCCGTTTTACCAACAACGCAATCAGCCAGGTGCGCATTCCGTCCGACTCGCTCCCCGGTGCCCTCATCACGACGTTTCAAAACATCGGTCATCAGCAAACGTACGGCGTCAACGTGTTTGCCAACACCAACATCACCCCCAAGTGGACCCTGAGTGGCGGGATTGACTTATACTACGCTTACCTGCAAGGCCAAACGCCCGGACTCAACGGCCAAACGGTGACGGTGAGCAATTCCGGGGTTGTCATTGGCGGGCGTCTGATGAGCCAGCTTCAACTCAAAAACGGCTGGGGCCTCCAGGCTTTTGGCGGGATGCGCGGCAACCAGGTGCAATTGCAGGGAACTCAGGGAAGTTTTTATATGTATTCGCTGGGCGTGCGCAAGGACTTCAACAGTAAAAAAGGCAGTGTGGGTATCGCCGCCGAAAACTTCCTGGCCAATGGAATGCGCATTCGCACGGCGTTGAACTCACCGACGTTCAGCCAGGTGAATACCAACCAACTCATGAATCAGAATCTGAAAGTGACGTTCAGCTACAAAATTGGCAAGATGACCATGCAGGCACCCCGGCACAAAAAGTCGGTCAGCAACGACGACGTGAAGGGTGGCGAAGGCGGCGGTGAAGGCGGCAATCAGCAGCAAGCGGCTCCGGCAGCAGCACCCGCCGCGCCGCGTCAACGCTAACGAAGCAGGTATGAAACTCTCCCCAACCGCTCTAAACGAGTATAATTCGTAGGACTTTCGCTTAGCCTCCTCTTTTTTTTCGTTTAACCAACAGTCCAATCCGTTCATTTTTCCAAACAACTATTTTATGAAAACCAACTATCTCTTCGCCAGCACGTTATCAATTTTCTGGCTGACGGCGAGTCTTGTTACCGCCGAGTACGCGCTACCGGATCGAAGCACTAACGACCGGATTCCCAACAATCCTCCCAAAAAAGCAACGACGTACATCATCGACAACGACCAGAGTGTGGTCACCTGGAATGCCAAAAAAGTAACCGGTGAACACACGGGTACGGTCAAAACGGCGAAGGGAACCGTAACGGTCGATGGCAGTAAACTGACCGCCGCCACCGTGGACATCGATATGCGGACTTTGGTGGACAACGACCACAATGGCCGCCTGGAGACGCACCTCAAATCGGACGACTTTTTCTCCGTTGAAAAGAACCCGACGGCGACGTTCGTCCTGACGAAAGTAGCGCCCAAAGGCGGAAACGAGTACGACGTAACCGGCAACCTGACCATCAAAGGCATCACGCAATCCGTGTCGTTTCCGGCCACGGTCGTCGCGAACAGCAACACCCTCGAAGCCAAGGGCAAAATGACCATTAACCGCACGAAATACGACATCAAGTATCGTTCGGGTACCTTCTTCGAAAACATCGGCGACAAAATGATTTACGACGACTTTACGCTCGATTTAAAAATTGTGGCGAAAAAGGCTTCGTTGTAATTTTTAATGAACAGGCCGGATTGGAATACTCCGATTCGGCCTGTTTTCTGTTTATTCCACCCATGAAAAAGAAAAATCTCGTCAGTCTTTCGGTCGCTCTGGTGTTTCTCACCCTGTCGACAACGGGTTTGTTGATCTACTTCGGGCAGGGGTCGCACGCCGTCGAACACATTCACGCCTGGTTCGGCGTGTTGTTCGTGGGCGCGGCGGTTTTTCACATTCTCAACAATTGGTCGTCGCTCAAGAGTTACGCGCAGGAGCGCAGAAGCGGGAAATTTCAAAAAGAATTCTTCTTTCCGGCGTTAATTACCGTTGTTTTTGCCGCCGGGATTGGCTTCGACGTGCCGCCGTTCGGGGCGCTGGCCAATGCGGGCAAAGCCCTGTTTCGGGATGAACCGAAGCCGAACGGTCCCGAAAAAATCACGTTCGACGAAATCACGACCAACCAAACCACGCAGGGTACGCCGCTGACGATTATTTTGCAAAAAAAGAAGGCTGCTTCCGTACCCGTGATGGCCGTATGGGTGGAAGATTCAGCGCGGCATTTCGTAGAAAATCTCTTCTTGCCCGCGACCATGACGGTTTTGAAAGAAGAAGGTAAGCGCGAACAGATCGCCTTTACCCCCGCCACCCTGCCCGCCTGGCAAGCGAAAGCGACCAACCAACAGGCCAACTACGAGAAGGCCACGCCCGCCGACCCCTTCCTGCTCAAGACCAAAACCTCGGCGAAGGGACCGTACTACGTGGTGTTGGAAGTAAACAGCAAGGCCGATACCGAGCGCTACGAAGTCCGGGTCGATCCTTCGGCAGGCCGGGTTTTCAAGTTAAAATCTGACGAAAACCAATTGATTGAGCGGGGGTTGGTTGATTTGGAGTAGGATACCCATAAATATCGTCGGCGCACCCGCATTCGTGTACCCCCCACCCCCTGAAGGGGGCTTTTTGCC
>JAJAZB010000270.1 GCA_026785975.1 Cytophagaceae bacterium
CACCCCTAAAAACACCGGCGTAATCAAGGTCACGTCGGGTAGGTGCGAGCCGCCGTAGCCGGGGTGATTGGTGACGACGACGTCGCCGGGCTGCATCGAAATGGCCTCGCGTACGCGCCGAACGCACACGCCCAAGCTGCCCAAATGCACGGGAATGTGCGGCGCATTGGCGATGAGCCGACCCTCGGCGTCGAGCAGGGCGCAAGAAAAATCGAGGCGTTCTTTGACGTTGACCGAGAGGGCCGTGCGCTGCAACATCGCGCCCATTTCCTCGGCCACGGCGCGGAATCGATTCGTGAACAATTCTAATTCGGTTTGTGGGTCGAGTTGTTGGAGCGGGTGCTCTTTTTCGGCAATCTGTTCGATCAGTCTGGTTCCATCCGTCGTGGTACGGGTCAGGGCAAAATCCTTTTCGATGAACGTCGTGCTGAATGGATCGGCCAGCAACGCGGGGCCTTTTAGCGAAGAAACTTCCTCTGGTTCCGGCCCATTTCCAGTGTCTGGCAACAATCGGGGCGAAGGATTCTCTCCCGCCAGCACCCGCAAGGATTCCACTTCGACGGCCCGGTTGTCGACCCAATGTCCGTAAGTGGCCACGTATTTTTCCCGGAAAACTCGTTGCCATTCGGCGCTCGCTTCGATACCCGTCACGTTGAGTTCCAAACTGGATTCCTGGCCTTTGAATCGTAAAAAAGCCAACTGACTTTTTAGGATAACCTGTTCTTCATCAACGCTTTCACTTACAACAGCTTCCCTAGCTTCGGCACTCAGGCGTACCAAAGTCTGATTGAATTCGGGCCAGGTTTCGGGGGAAAATTCCCGCAAAACGGTCGCCTCGGCAAACCGTTCGATGCCAGCTTCGCCGATGCCCACCGCACTCAGCAATCCCGCATCGGCAGGAATCAGAATCGTGCGAATGCCCAACAATCGGGCGATACCGCAGGCGTGCAAGCCCCCCGCTCCGCCGAACGCCACCAGCGCGTATTCGGCGGAATCATAACCCCTGGCGACGGATATTTTGCGCACGGCCTCGGCCATGATTTCGTTGGCAATCTGAATAAAGCCTTCGAGTATTCGCGTTCCCACCGGGCGTTGGCCGGTGCTGGATTCCATGCGTTCGAGCAACTCGTTGAGGCGTTTTTGGGCTTGTTCGGGAAAAACCGGAATGCCAAACTGCGCCGGATCGAGCCGATTCAACAGCAAATTAACGTCGGTGATGGTCAGCGGGCCGCCCGCTCCGTAGCAGGCCGGGCCGGGCTGCGAACCAGCGCTTGCTGGCCCAACAAAAAGCCGGAAGCCATCGAACCCGCAGATCGAGCCGCCGCCCGCCGCCACGGTTTCAATGGCCAGTGCCGGGGATTGCAGGCGGGCCTGGCCCACGGTGGTTTCAAACCGGTACTCGAAGCTGCCGTCGTAGCGGGCCACGTCGGTGCTGGTACCGCCCATGTCGAAGGTGATGATTTTGGTAAAACCGGCCCGGCGAGCCACCGCCGCCGCGCCCACCACCCCGCCCGCCGGACCGCTCAGCAGGCTGTCTTTTGGCAAAAAACGGTCGGCGCGGACCAACGCTCCGGCGCTGGTCATCACGTGCAGGGTGCCATCGGGAATTTGCGCCTGAATCTGACTCAGGTATTCGTCAATGACTGGTGCCAGGTACGCATTGACGACCGTCGTTTCGGCTCGGGGCAGCCATTTGATGTGGGGCGAAAGTTCCGTCGACACGGATACAAACCGGAATTGCTGCGGCAGCCGTTGCTGTCGCAGCAACGTTGCCAGTTGATGTTCGTGAGCCGGATTCCGGTAGGCGTTTTTCAGGCAAATCGCGACGCTATCCGCTTGGAGCGCGAGTAATTGCGCATGAAGTGATTCCGTATCGATTGGACTCAGCACCTCACCCGTCGCGCTGATTTGCTCGTCCACTTCGATCACGCACGTGTGCAGCGGCTCGGGCCGGTGGGTAGTCAGCGAAAATAAATCGGGGCGCGTTTGGTCGCCGATGCGCAGGAGATCGGCGAAGCCTTTGGTCACGAAAAAAGCCACTTTCGCGCCGTTGCCTTCGAGGAGCGCGTTGGTGCCTTTGGTCGAACCGAGTTTCATCTGAATGGGCGGGAAAACCTCACCCAACGCGGTTTCGGTCACCAGCCGCGCCGCCAGGACGGGTGCTTCTTCGTGGGCGGTTAGTTCAAAACCAAGCGGTCCGCCGCGCGGTTGAACATTGAGAGTGTTCCGCCGCGCGGTTGAGAATTGAAAATTGAAAGTTGAAAGTTCAGCATCAAGAATTAATAGCCGCTCCACCGGGTCAAACGCCTTGACGACTGCCTCCTGATTCTGCCCCAAAAATCGAAAGGTGTACCCCCGCAGCACATCCCGGCTCAGGTTCCAATTCGTAGAAATCCGAACGGTTTTTGCATCAACTTGCTCAACGATACTGCCCCGCAAAGTCCCGTTGCTCAGCACTTTACGGCGGTGCGTTTGCCCGTCGGAGTCGGTAGCGAGGCAATCGGTGAAGGTACCACCCGTGTCGATGGCGATGAGGTAAGCGCGCAACGCAGTAAAGGTTTGAAGTTTGAAGGTTTGAAGTTTGAAGGTTTTTGTCTGAACCAGGATTGGCCCGGATTTGAGGATTGACAGGATAAAAAAAATTCAAAAATTAGAGGTCAACTATCCTGAAAATCCGTAAATCCGGGCCAATCCTGGTTCAGACAAAAACCCTGTTACGAAGTGGAAGTTTTCGGCGGCTCAGTCCGGGCCGAAACCCGATTTTGCCGCTCAAACACTTTGAACAACACCATAAAATACGAGATCAGCAGCGGCCCGATCACCAGGCCCAGAATGCCAAACAAGGGCACACCCAACACGATACCGGTGATGGTCACCAGCGGGTGTACGTTGCCCATGCGTTTGGCCAGGACAATGCGCAACAAATTGTCGATGTTGATAATCACGATGACTCCCACCAATAAAATACCCACGCCCCGCCCCGTATCACCCTGGGAGAGCATAATCAAGCCCGCCGGCCCCCACACGAGGGGCGTTCCCAGGATGGGGATAAACGCCAAAAAGAAAGCAACAGTCCCCCAGAATGCCGCATCGGGCACCTTAAAAACCCAGAGCATCAAACCCGTGGCTACTCCCTGCACCAGCGAAACCAGGCCCTGACCCAACACGTTGGCATTGACAATGTTTTTCAACTCGTCCCCCAATTCATCCTGGGTTTTAGCATTGAATGGCAGGTAGCGTTTCACACCGCCCAGCATGGACTCTTCATCCATAAACATGAAGTACAGCGCGAAAAATAACAGGCCAACGATGATGGTAAAATGCAGTGTGCCTCCGGCCACCGAAGGCAACTGCCGACTCGCCCAGGTGGCCACCTGCGTGACCAGTGACCGGGTATTCTGTTGATCGGTCAGTGAAAATCCGGTGAAGTTTTCTAGTTTTTTTATCAGTTGCAGGATTTGTTCCGTGTTCTGGCTGTAATACCGGATCCGGTTGGCGAGCAATAAACTCAGCACCAGAAAAGGCAGGATGATCACGATAATTGAAAACAAAATCAGGCCAATCGTCACCAACCGCCGGTTCACGTGTTTGCGATGCACCAACTTATCGAACCAGGGCCGGAAAATAACGTAGAAAATACCCGCGCCCAGAAAAGCCGTGACGTACTGCCGTAGGCCCGCGATGATAAATCCTGCAATCAGAATGATACTGGTTAGCAACAAAATGCGTCGCTGCCGGGGGGTGTAAATGGAAGTCATGATTTTGGGAAAAAGTTATTGGGTTAATTGAGTTATAAAGTAATTGAGGTTCGCACACTTCCCGAGCATTCGGTGTGGACCGCAAATAACAACTAATTTATAATTGAATAACGGTTACTCAAAACGCCGTTTCGCACCCCCGGTTCCGGCAGCAATTGGCTAAGTTTGCGGCATCTACGGTTCTTTCATTCCATGAAAAATTCACTTTCACTTCGCATCTGGCTCGGTTTGCTGTTTTTGTACATCGCCTGGGGCAGTACGTATCTGGGCGTTCGGTTTCTGGTCGAAGAAGTTCCTCCGCTACTGGCGGCGGGGCTTCGTAATTTTATGGCCGGAATTATTTTATTTTCGTTGGCCTACTTTCAAACGAGCACCCATCCGGTTCGCCTTACCCGGCGCGACTGGGCCATTTCTGGTCTGGCGGGTATTCTGATGCTGACGCTGGGCAACGGAGCCGTGACCATTGCAGTGGGCTGGGTTCCTTCGGGGTACGCCTCGCTGTTTTCGGCGTTGGTACCCGTCTGGCTCGTGTTGATTCAACTTCGCGACGGAGTCAGGCCCACGGGCGGAATCCTGATCGGCTTGCTGCTGGGCTTGCTGGGCGTTGGCCTACTCCTCAATCTCAATCACTTAGCTCTCACCGGCGCTGAAGAATACTTCGGTTGGGGCGTCTTTGCGCTTCTGCTCGGCACGATGGGTTGGAGCATGGGCGTGATGGTGGCCAAAAAAGGCGCACTGACCCATTCCACGGCGCTCATCGCCGGGATGCAAATGCTCGTGGGCGGTGGACTATTGCTGGTTCTGAGTGGCTTTCTGGGTGAATGGCAACAATTTCACCCGACTGAATTGAGTAGCAAACCCGTCTGGTCGTTTGTGTATTTGTTGATTGTTGGGTCATTGATCGCGTTCACCGTGTTTGGTTGGCTCTCCAAAGTGGCCCCGCCGACCCTGGTGGCGACGTACACGTACGTCAATCCGTTGGTGGCCATTCTGTTGGGTTGGGCATTCGCGGGCGAATCCCTGAACCCGCAGATGCTCCTGGCCGCTGGGGTGATCGTGGCTGCGGTAGTGCTGATTACCTACGGGCAGGCAAAAGCCCGCCGTCCGGCGCAGGTTGAGGTAAAAGAAAAATCGTAGTTTTGTCAGGCCGGAATTTTTACTTCTTACTCAATCCTGACCAATTTTCTCGACAACCGACACAAACCATGAAACTTATTTCAACTACGCTTTTCCTCTTACTTTCTGCATTCGCCGTGTCTGCCCAACAAGTCCTGCCGCTCTACGGCAACGGCCCCGTACCCAACACCAAAGTGGGCGTACAATTGACCGAAAAACAAGAGACGACGGGCGGAATCCTGCGCATCAGCAACGTGCAAACGCCGACGTTGACGGTCTACCAACCCGCCAAAGGCCAGGCCAACGGCACGGCGGTGGTGATTTGTCCGGGCGGTGGGTATACCATTCTGGCGGCGAGTCACGAGGGTAGCGACGTGGCCAATGAATTTGTCAAAATGGGCGTAACCGCCTTTGTGCTGAAGTACCGCCTGCCATCGAGCGGCATCTTTGAAAATACAGAAATCGGTCCGTTGCAAGATGCTCAACAGGCAATACGTCTGGTGCGGCAACGCGCCGAAGAGTTCGGGGTCAACCCGAATCGGGTGGGCATTCTGGGGTTTTCGGCGGGTGGGCACCTCGCCTCCACCGCCGCGACACATTTTGACAAACCCGTTGGTACAACCGATCCTCTGAACATCAGACCCGATTTTGCAGTGCTGGCCTACCCGGTTATTAGTTTTATGCCGCCCTTCACGCACAAAGGGTCAGCACAGAATTTATTGGGCAAAGAGGCATCAGAAGAGAAAAAACGCCTCTACTCCAACGAATTGCAAGTGACGGACAAAACCCCGCCCATCTTTCTGGTTCACGCCGCCGACGACACGGCCGTACCCGTTGAAAACAGCCTTGAGTTTTTCAAAGCCTGCAAAGCCAAAGGCGTTTCCGCCGAATTACACATTTACCCCAAAGGCGGGCACGGTTTCGGACTGGTCAACAAAACCACTCCCGACCGCTGGATGGATCACCTGAAAAATTGGATGGACTCGATGGGCTGGCTGAAAGGCGTTTGAGGCGGGTAAACAGCCGAATGCCCGTCATTTCGAGCGGCGTCCACTCGCAATGACGGGCATTCGGCTGTTTGCGCAAACTTACTCCCGCGTGGTTCGGATCAGACTGACTCCCGCCGCGAAGAAAATCCCGCCTAAAATCATGTAGACAATCGAATCCCTGGCAACCGAGCCTTTGGTCAGATCAAGGCCGCCATACACCAGTCCGACGATACCGGCGAGTAGCAGAATGCCGCCGAAAATGCTTTTCATGCCCATAGTTTTGATAAAAAAGAGGTGCGAGAACTTATTTTTTCCGGCCCATCACGACCAGCCCAATGCCGCCGAGCAGTACCAAACCACCCGCGTAGGTCGGCCAACCAACCCGGTTGTTTTCTTTTCTGTTGATTTCCAACGGTCCAAGATCCACAACTTTTTTTTCGGTTTGGAAATTAAACCCCGTGAAAATCATCATCAGAATGCCGATAATGATGAGTACAATGCCAAAGTTTCTCATGGATTTTCAGGTTAAAAGGTTGCTAAAATTCTTTAAAAAAACGTGCCAGCGTATACGTCTGTAAAACGGATTGCCTAATCCGTCGTAAAAAGTAACAACTTCTCAGGTACGCTCCTGAGCCTTCTTTTGCGCCCGCCAAAGCCAGAACACCGGTATCCCCAACGCGACAATAACCAGCCCCGCGCCACTCGTATCCGGCTTGAACCACAGCAAATCCAAGCAAAGCAGCACCGAAAACACCATGTACAACGCCGGTAACACCGGGTAGCCAAAGGCGCGGTATGGGCGCGGCGCATCGGGCCGTCGGCGGCGCAGGATAAATACGCCGCCAATGGTGAGGATGTAGAAAATCAGGATGACGAAAACGGTGTAGTCGAGCAATTGCCCGTACGTACCCGACAAGCAAAGCAGGCCCTCCCAAACGCACTGAATCACCAGGGCAAACCCCGGTACGCCGTGGCGGTTGAGTTCAGCGGCTTTGCGAAAAAACAACCCATCGCGGGCCATGGCGTAACTAACTCTGGCCCCGGCCAGA
>JAJAZB010000271.1 GCA_026785975.1 Cytophagaceae bacterium
CCCCAGGCGGTGTGGTCGGCCATGTAATCTTTGTGGTTTACTTTGCTATTGAGCAGTTCCATCACCACCGTGACCTTGTGTTTTTCGGCGGTGCTCATCAGGCGTTTGAGGCCAATGGCGCAATTTTCCAACCCTTTTTCATCCGACATACCGTTCCGGTTTCCCGAAAAACAGATGAGTTGACTATACCCGGCCTCAGCTACCTGCGGGATTACTTCTTCATAGCTTTTCACCAGTTCATCGTGGTAAACAGGGTTATTGAATCCCTGCACGATGCCTTTTCCCGCGCCATTGGTCATCGCCGAAACCAGGCCGTATTTTTTAAGTGTGGGCCACTCCGTCGGCCCCACGAGGTCGATGGAGGCGATGCCCATGTCTTTGGCCGCCTTGCAGAGGTCGTCGAGCGAAATCTGACTGTAACACCAGCGACAAACCGAGTGGTTGATCCTTCCTTTCAGGGTAGGATCCAACGCGGCTTCTGCCGCTTGAATCCGGTTGGCCAGCGCAAGGCCAACACCCGTCAGGACGGCACCACCCGCCATTTTCTTCAGCGCTACCCGACGTGAATCTGAGGTTTTCATAAGTTGAGGTTTAAAGGCCATGAATAAATTACGTGTAGTTGGTAGCGTTACCATCCGCGCGGCGTCCGCCCAATTTTGTTACTTCCCGAAATTAACCCATTCCAATGCGCCCAACCGGCCCGTGGGTACGCCCGGATTGGTAAACACAAAATACAAATCGTGCTTGCCGCCCGGGTCCTGAATGGGGGTGGTTAGTTCGGCGTATTTATCCCCGGCACCCGTCGCCGTGTACTCCAACGTGCTGATAACCGCGCCTTTCGGCGAACCGGTACGCACCTCAATTTTGGCACCATTATCCTTGGAGGCGTAGCGATACGTGAGCTGGCTGATGCCTTTTAAATCGATGGCCTTCAACACGAAATAGCTTTGATTTTGAATGCCACTGAGGCGTTTGCCCTGCCGTTGAATTTTATTCACCGCGTCGGCATCGACGGCCATCACTTTGGCCGGGCGCAACACCAGTACCTCGCTCCGGCTGAGGGGCGTGATCGCGCCGCCTTTGTCGGTGTACGAGGCCGTCAGAATGTACCGTCCCTGGTCTTCCTTGCCAACGTGGTCTTTCAGCACCAAACTGCCCTGCTGCGGCAAGCGAACGTTGGAAGGTGTATTGCCCAGCGAGAGGACGTATTTCACCATTTCGGCGGCTTCATCCCGCGAGAGTTGCGGGTGCGCGTTCATGGCATGCTCGCCCCAAACGCCCCCGCCGCCGGTAATTACTTTGTTGGCCAGTCGCGTCACGGCTTCTTTATCCCCGCTGTACTTTCGGGAAACGTCGATGAACGACGGACCTACCGACTTTTTGTCGAGTTGGTGGCAGGCCTTGCAATCGCTGCTCGCCAGGAGGGTTTTGCCTAAATTGTACGAGGCCGTCATCGGTTGGTGACCCAGTTCCTGCGCACCGCCCGCTACTTTCGGGATGTACGTTAGGGCGACGTTGACCTTCTTCTTATCAATGATTTTGTCCTCGTTGTCTTTCACATCGACGGCGTAGCGCAAGGAGGTTTTGTCGGCAAAAAAGAACGTGTTGTTGTCGGTTGTGGTGATGGCGACCTGCGGGAGCGTGTTGCCCACCCGGATGTCGAGCGTATCCAGGCTGCTTTTTCCGGCGGGGTCAGTCAGTTTGAGGATGGCGTGGTAAATCCCGTTTTTCTGGAACGTGTAGGTTGGGTTTGGATCGGTCGAGGCTACCTGATTGCCTTCAAATTGCCATTCGTAAGTCAGTTTGTCTTCTTCGTCAAAATCAGCACTTCCGCGGCTGTTGAAGGCGACCTTCAGCGGGGCCAGACCGATGGTGTCGCGGGCGCTGACGCGGGCGATGGGCGTCCGGTTGCCGGGGTTGTACTCGATTTTTACCAGGCGGGCATCCTGATTATCAATGCCGTACACCGAACCGTATTCGAGAACGTACATTGCCCCCTCGGGGCCAAATTCCATGTCGACGGGCCGCCGGAAGTCGCCCTGCGTCGGCATAAACGATTCGAGGCGTTTGAAATCCTGCTTGTCGTCGAGGCGAATGGCAAACAACCAGTTGCGCATCCAGTCGCCCGCAAACAGCGCTTTGTCAAAATAGGCGGGAAACTTCACGTCCGATTTCAGGTTGGCGTCGAAGTGGTATACCGGCCCGCCGATGGCGCAGCGACCGCCCAGACCCAACTCCGGAAACTCCGTCGATTTATTGTAGGGGTACCAAACCATCGCTTTGGTGGTCGGCGGCAAGGTTTTCGCGCCGGTGTTATTGGGCGAATTATTGACCGGGGCGTTTACGTCAAAAAGTTCTCCGGTTTTTTTGGTCGCAAAATCGTATTGCTGGTAGGCTTTGCTGTCGCCCACGAAGAAGGGCCAGCCGAAATTACCCGCTTTTTTGGCCTGATTAAATTCGTCGTAGCCGCGCGGCCCCTGCGGCCCGTCGGTGCCCGAATCCGGCCCGATTTCGCCCCAGTACACGTAGCCCGTAGCCGGATCGACCGAGATGCGGTAGGGGTTGCGGCAGCCCATAACGTAAATCTCCGGGCGCGTTCCCGGCGTTCCTTTCGGAAATAAATTGCCCTCGGGAATGGTGTAGGGGGCCGCCCCTGCGGTTCCATCCGTCCCGACGTGAATGCGTAGGATTTTCCCGCGTAAATCCGCCGGATTGCCCGCCGAACGCGAGGCGTCGAAGGTGGGGCGGCCCGTCCGGGTATCAATGGGGGCAAAGCCGTTGGATTCAAACGGAACGGTGTTGTCGCCGGTGGAAATGAATAGGTTCCGGTGGGTATCCCAGGCCAGCGAACCGCCCGTGTGGGCACTAACTTCGAGGTCGATGGGCACTTCGATGATGACTTTTTCGGAAGTCAAATTCAGAAAACCATCCGCGCCCAGCGTAAACCGGGAAATCAACTGTTTGGTCTGCTCCTTTTCGGTGGTCGTGTAGAAAAAGTAGAGGTACGAATTGCTGGCAAAATCGGGGTCGATGGTGATGCCCAGCAAACCGTTGAGGTATTTCTCGACGGCTTTCACCGGAAAATCACGGAGCAGCCGGGTCTGTTTCGTTTTCGGTTCGTAAACGTAAAACTTGCCCCCGCGTTCCACAAAAAATACCCGTCCGTCCGGGGCCACGGCCAACTCCATCGGTTCGTTGAGGTCGTTGGAAAGCACGGTTTTGGTAAAGCGGTTTTCTTCCGGTGTCTTTACGGCGTAGGCCTTGCCGTAGTCCAGGGGCTTGTTTTCGCCAATTACGTGCCGTAGTCCACCCAGAAGGTGCCGCAAAAACAGCGGTTCGGCGTAGCTCGCGTCGGTGTGCCCGCCGCCGGTGTAAAACGCCCGGCCCCCATCGAAATCGTGGTACCAAATGTGGGGGTGGTTGTCGCCGTTGGTGCCGCCTTCGTAGCTGGTTTCATCGAGCGTAGCCAGCACCTTGACGTCGGTGTTGATGTTTTTGAAACTGTACCATTCGTCAAAACGACTCCAGCGGTCGGGCAGGAAACTCGTCGATTGATGGTTTTTATCCGTCACGTCGACGCCCGCCTGCTGCTGCTTGGGGTGACTCTGAAACTGCGCGCCCACCAACTTGTTGTACCAGGGCCAGTTGTACTCGGTATCCGTGGCGGCGTGGATGCCCATAAACCCGCCCCCGGCCTGGATGTAGCGCTCGAAAGCCACCTGCTGGTCGGGGTCGAGTACGTTGCCGGTCGTGCTGAGAAACACCACGGCGCTGTACTTTTTGAGGCTGTCTTCCCTGAAATACGCCGCGTTTTTGGTCGTATCCACCCGGAAGTTATTTTCCTGACCCAGCTTTTGAATGGCCGCGATGCCCGTTGGGATGGATTGATGGTAATACCCTTTGGTTTTTGAGAAAATCAAAATCCGGGGACTAATCGGCGGCGGGGCCACAGCGACGGGTGCGGGTTGGGGC
>JAJAZB010000272.1 GCA_026785975.1 Cytophagaceae bacterium
GCTATCGATGGGGAAAAGCTGCGTCAGTTCTTCCAAATTGGCTTTCGCCTGTACGTCGGCGTCGACATCGAATGAGTTTAAGCCTTTCAAAAGCACCCGACCGCGAATGGGATTGCTGCCGAGCATGGCCGAAAAGCGCGACACGTTTAACACCAGATTTTCCGGCTTGTCGGTTGCATTACTCGCTTTTAAATCCAACTGAATGTTCTCGACCGGTTTGGGCAAACCAGCGTATTGAAAGCGTCCGTCGGCTACGGTTAGATTTAAGGTGAATGCCGGAAACTGACTCGAATTGTAGGTGCCTTTGGCCGTACCGTCGAAGGCCACCCGCCCACTCGCGTCGAGATTCCTGAAGCGTTTCGTGTACACACCGGGCACCAGCGACAGAAGACTTTTGAAGGCCGCTTCTTCCGATTTAAACGCTAAATCCATCGTCAAGTTGGTATCCGGGCGGGCGATCCAGCCATCGAAACGGAGCGGAAAGTCATTGAGCCTGAACACGTTGTTCCTGAACGTATACCGGCTTTTTGGCACATCAATCTGGAGCCGGGCGTCGGCGTCTAAGGTTTTATCCGTCAAATAACTGACGCCCCCGTAAACGATTGTCGCCCGATTGACCTGGGTACTCGTTACTAAATCGAAGACGCTCCGGGTGAAATCACCGTTGCCGGTGTGGGTCACGCCATTGAGTCGAATCAACATCGGCGCCTGGCGGTCGTCGTACACGAAGCGGCCATTGGCGATGCTCCATTCGTTAATCTGAAGTTTGAAAGCCGTCTTCGAGGTATCCGTATCGGGTTCGTTCCGAACCGTGTCGGGTTGGTAAATCGTGTAGTTCGCCTGTCCGTCGCGCAGGATTTTCAAACCGATCACGGGCTGGTCGAGGTCGATGGAATGCACCTTGATTTTCTCGCCCCGAACCAGACTCAGTACGTTAACCGACAGGCCCAGCGAGCGGGTTGCCAGCAGCGTATCGCCCCGGAATGGTGCGCGACCGGTCACCGATAAATTTTCGAGCGAAAGCGTCAGGTTGGGAAAATGGTGCAGGACGGATACGCTGACGGCACCGTAACGCACGTCGGCGCGGAGATTCCTGCTGATTTCGCGGTCGATCCGGGCTTTAATCTGATTTTTGAACAGCAGCGGAATCGCCGCCAGGAGGAGCACCAAACCCGACAAGACGACCGCAGTAATCAGCAGGATTCGTTTCATGCGCGTGGTGGTTTAGGTGAAAAAAATTGTGGGCAAAACCCATGCCTTGACTGATTTTAAGGCCCGTAGGATCAGATAACGAGTTTTTCGATCAATAAAATCAATGTGTGAATGACTTTTATGTGAACTTCCTGGATCCGGTCCGCGTAACCCTGGTGCGCCACCCTGATTTCGACGTCGGCCCGGCCCGCCAATTTTCCGCCATCTTTTCCAGTCAACAACACAACGCTCAGGCCGCGCTCGCGGGCGGCTTCTACGGCCCGGAGGACATTGGCCGAATTGCCCGACGTGCTGATACCCAGCAGCACGTCACCAGGCTGGCCGAGGGCCTCGATGTAGCGCGAAAAAATAGCGTCGAAGCCGTAATCATTGCCCACACAACTCAGATGACTGGGGTCGGAAATGGCAATGGCGGGCAGGGCGCGTCGGTTTTCGCGGTAACGCCCCGAAAGTTCTTCAGCAAAATGCATCGCATCGCAGTGCGAGCCGCCATTGCCACAAGCCATGATTTTACGGCCACCAGCGATGGCACCGGCCATAAGTCGGGCGGCGGCTTCGATGTGCTGAAGGTTTTCGGGGTTGGCGCAAAATGATTGAAGGACGGTTTGTGCTTCGGCAAGTTCGTGCTCGATGAGGGCCTGGAAATCCATGCGGCAAAGGTAGGGAGGTGAAACGAACCCGAATGTTTCCGTTAAGTAGTGGTGCGAAAGTCCTAAACTTAATAACAAGTACTTAAAACGCCAGATTCCGCTGGGCAATATTCAGGCGTAGGGCAATCGAAGTAAAACTACTGCGGCGGTCAGCACTGGTACCGGCGGCGTCCTGGGTGCGCAGAATTTGCCGAAAGTCCACAAAAAAATTGTGTTTAACCTGGTACGAAACCACGGCATCGAGCATCGTGAGGTTGGTCGTGCGTCCCTGCCCGATTTGGTTGTACGTATCTTTTTGGCGGCTGGTGTAATTGAGTAGCGGATTGCCGCCCCAGTTCTGGCCGGGGCGGTCGGCTCCGTACTGCGCCCCAACAAAGGTGGCCGTCAGGCTGAGGCGGGGCCGGGGCTGATATCGGGCCGTACCGACGAATTCAATGAAATTGGCCCCCAACGGATGCGCCAGGGGCATATTCTGGTTTACGTAATTGGTGAGGTCGGCGATGTGCTGGTAGGTGTAGGGCCGGGCGATGTTGAGTTCGCCCTGCAGGTCGAGGTTGGGTACGCCCAGCACGTCGATGTACTTGAGACCGACCTGAGTGGCAAATTTGTTGGTCCAGGAACCGCGCCCGGCGCGTACATCCGACAGGATAAATTCGTCGAGCATCGCCTGCCCGTAGAGGGAAAAACGGCGCATGAAATTCCAGCGGAAATCAAAGCCCAGCAGCGCATTATCGGGGCTGTTTTTCTGGCCCTCGATGGCGCGATAAAAGATCACCGGATTCAGGTAGCTCACGTCAAAGTAGCCCTGCGATTTGTCGCGGCTGTGAATGATGGCCTCGAATACGCCGAAATTGAAATTTTGTTTTTGCCCCAGATTAACGCTCAGGTGATGAAAAGCCAGAAACTTCTTGGGCGGTAAGGTGCCGTAGGGTAGCGTCCGTTGCGAATTGATGATTTCAGCAAACAGGTTTTGGTATTGAAAACGGCCCAGTTGCGTGGTGACTTTCAAAAACAGGAACGGGGCGCTGTAATCCGACAGAATAACGGACCGGTAGCCATTGCCAATAAACACTTTGTCGTGGCCGAATTGCAGATTGATTTGTTTGATGGGATCGAAAGCGATGTAGCCCCGCGCCGTAAAAAAATCGAAGCTATCCGGCTGGCCTTTAAATTTCTTGAAAAAGCCTTCACCCGGCAAGGCGTTAAAATACTTGACCCGGTCGGTGAAATAGCCCGGCAACCGTAATTGGGTATCGGTCATGAAGGTGTAAAAACTTAACTTTTGACCAATAGATCCCCGGACTTCGATACCTCGGGTGTTGATGAACGTTCGGCCCGGTACGTCTTGCCCGAAGCCGGTCGCTCCGTAAAAGACGGGGTTGAGGTGGATTTCGAAGTCCCTGTTTTTGATGTAAAACAGGTCGGTCTGCTTGCGATACAGCGCGTTGAACAAAGGTTGTTTGCTGTCGGCAGTGCTTGAGTCACTGGCCCATTCCCAACTGTCGTTGCGCAGATAATTCAGGTTGAAACGATCCGTTTCAGAAAGTTGCAGGGGTTCAGGTTGGGGGGCAGAAACGCTCTGCGCGGTGGCTAAGCTCTTGAAAGGTGGCTCCTGACCATCCGCCAACAGGCGTTCGGCCATCCGCACGACCGGGCGGCGCAGGTACGGTTTTACCTGACTATGAAAACCGGGGCCGGACGTTCCAGACCGGATTTCATAGCGTTCGATCAAGTGATAGCTGTCGGCATTCAGCGGGATGTACACGCCCTGTGACTGAGCGGTTACCCGGTGAGCGATCAACCACCCGATCAAGAGCGATAGGAGTAAGCGTTTCTGCATAACATAAATTGATGCGTGGGGGAGTCATCACGACCCAGCGAGTACGAAGCAGACACCGCGCGGGGTAAGTCCGTCTTTTTCGTATTTTGCCGCTTCAACGGTTGGTTCGATTAAGTTTGGCAGGAAACAATGAATGCAAGTTAACGCTTTGCTCACAAATCTGCTGCCAAACTGGTCGGTCTCCCCTAAATTCCTACTCCATCCGCGTATGTTCATCCTGACGGAAAAACCCTCGGTAGCGCATCATTTTCTGACCGAACTTCGTGATGTTGCCGTTCAGCGTGACCCGATGCGGTTTCGCCGTAATCTGGAACGCCTGGGCGAAATTTTGGCTTATGAAGTGTCTAAAGCCTTAATTTACAGCCAGGTTTTGGTTGAAACGCCCCTAGGTACGTCCAAAAGTTTACAGCTTCAGCAATCCCCCGTACTGGCGACAATATTGCGGGCGGGCCTGCCCTTTCATCAGGGTTTTCTGAACGTTTTCGACCGCGCCGAATGTGCTTTTGTGGGCGCTTATCGGAGTGCCCATCACGAGGGCGAAACCTTTGAAATTGAGTTGAATTATCTGTCAAGCCCCGACCTGACGGGCAAGACGTTGATTCTGATCGACCCAATGCTGGCGACGGGGAAATCGCTTGAGAAGTCGTACCGGGCGTTGTTGCGGTTTGGCATTCCAGACCGAACGCACGTGGTAGCGGCGATTGCCGCACCCGAAGGACTGGCTTATTTGCGGGAACGAATGCCGGAATGCCGCCTGTGGTTGGGGGCAGTGGATGCGCAGCTCGATCACAATTATTACATCGTACCCGGCCTCGGTGATGCCGGTGATCTGGCTTTCGGACCGAAATTGTAAGGGTAGCTACGAGCTTTAGTTGGGAACGCCCAGTTCGTAGAA
>JAJAZB010000273.1 GCA_026785975.1 Cytophagaceae bacterium
CCCGGTCGGGGGAGGTGTCGATTTTTTGGGCAAAAACCTCCGCCGGGCTTGTGAGCAACAGGCCCAGCGCCAGCCCAATCGAACGGGTTTGGAGACTCAGGGCGGGAAGGAAGTTGAGACGGTTCATGCGGGGTATTCGATAGAAAATACAGGGTGGGGAGGAAGTTTACAGCACTGCCGCCAACGCGGCTTTCTCGGCGATCAACACCGGGTAATCGGGTACCAACAGGCCGGTAAATGTGTAGGTCGTTCCCGATTTTTTCCACGTCCCTTTCGGAATTTCGTAGGCTTTTCCCGAAATCAAATCCACGAAAACGGGATTTTTGAAACTGCCTTCCACCGTCACGTCCGTGACTTTCGGCTGGTACGTGTCGGCGGGCCGGGCTTCGCCGCTCCAGAGCGTGACCAGGCTGCCGCCGCTTTTTTTGTGGCGGTAGGCGAAGGCCGCGACGGTTTGCTGACTGGTGGCCGGTTTTGTTTTTTCGAGCAATTCAATCCCGTCATCAAATAAGGAAAACACGTGCTGAGCGGCTTTAAACGCCAGTTTGGGCCGTTCGATGGTTTTGTCGGGGTTCGTTTTCAAAAGCCCTTTCGTGTTCACGCCGACCATGTGGTCGCCCGCCGCGTAGTGGATGTCGGAGATGGTGAAGAGGTTGGTGGCGATGCCGCGCCCGTGGTCGCCGAGCATCCGGCGGAGGTTCCACTTTGCTTGGGTGAGTTCGCTCCAGTCGAATTGCCGCAAGGCCCCGATGGTCACCGCGCTGAGGGTGGAGGGTGCGCCGTTTTCGCCCTGCATGAACACCACCCGTGGGTTGTAGCTCCAGACGAGTTGGCGCAATTTTTCAATGTTGGGGTACGACGTATCTGGGTTGGGTGCGTAGCCGTGGTAGGTCAGGATGTCGATGAGATTCAGGGCGTTCTCTTTTTTGAGAACCTCCATGAACTCCCGCATGAAATCGAGTTTGGTCACACTCGCCATGCCGAGGGCGATGAGCCGGGCCTCCGGCTGGATGCTTTTCACCAGACGGGCGGTGCGGAGGTAGAATTCGCCAATCATCGCGCCGGTGTGTTTGGCATTCAGGTCGGGTTCGTTCCAGATTTCCCATTCGGGTACCTGGCTTTTGTAACGCGTCACCATCGCCCGCACCCAGGCGTCCCAGGCGGCGAGGGCTTCGGGCGAGGTGGGAATATGGCCGGCCAGTTTGGCCTCACCGCCGCCGGGGCCGTAAATCGGGTTGCCGTAGGAAAGCTCGACCCAGGGAGCCACGCCGCGTGATGCCGCGTCAGGAATTACGGCGTCCAACCAGGCAAAATCGTACTGGCCTTTTATTTTTTCGCACTTCGACCAGCCGCCCTGGAGGCGGATGCGCTTGGCCCCGAGCGGGCCGAGGTAGGTTTTGTACGATTGGTAATCGGTGTAATCGCGGTCGAGGGTTTCGCCGCCGATGCTCCAGGTGCTGGCCTTGATTTGTTTCGAGTCGCGCGGCTTCAACTGACCCACGACGGGCCAGTTGGGGGCGGTTTGGGTGTTTCCGGTGAGGGAAAAAGACAGGCTGGTGAGGAAGAGTGCGGCGATTTTCGGTTTCATTGATTCGTTCAGAAGTAAAGTTTATTTGCAGGGTCACGCGACCCGCTCCGCTCAGCGTGACCCGTTCAAAACCAACGCTTTTTCCGCAATCAATACCGGTGAATCGTACACCGGAAGGCCCGTGAAGGTGTACGAATTTCCTGTTTTGCTCCACTGATTTTTTGGAATTTCGTAAATCCGTCCCGTCAATAAATCCACCCAAACGGGCGATTGGAAATTGGCGTCGGGAAGGGTCAGGTCGATTGGCTTGGTTTTGAAGGCGTTGGACGGGGTTCCCCGGTCAAGCCAAATAGTAATTGCCTGATTTTTAGTCTCTTTTTGCTGGTACCCAAACACCGAAACCGATTCGCTTGCGATGGTTTTAGCCGAAAAACCAGGGAGCAATTCGAGGCTGTTGTCAAAAACCGAGGCCAAATTCTGCACCGCGTAGTAGGCTACTTTGGGCCGAATCGCAGCCTTCGAGGTATCCGATTCAATCAGGCCTTTTTTATTCATAACCACGGGATTACCTGCATAGCGAATGTCGATGATGGTGAAGACCGACGTTTCGATGTCCCGGCCCAAATCGCCGAGCAGCCGCCGCAAATCGTACTTTGCCTGGGCGTATTCCGTCCAGTAGTATTTGTCGAGTGCGTAGCTGGGAATGTACGTCGAGGGTGCCCCGTTTTCACCCTGCCGCAGCAGCAGCGTGGGCGAGTACCGGGCCAGCGTTCGCTTGAACGAAGACACGCCCCGGTAGGACTGCTCAGGCCGAAACGCGTAGCTGTGGTAGGATACCCAGGTGAACAAATCCAGCTTTTTCTTCTCGTCAAATACCTTCAGCGCCCGGCTCAGGTACACCGTGTCGGTGTGGGTCGCCAGCGCCAGCGCGGCGATTTTGGCCTCGGGTTGCAGGCGTTTGATGATTTCGCCAGTGCGGATGTTCAGTTCGGCGGTGGTTTCGGGGCTGTTGTTCTGCATGGGGTGGTCGGGTTCGTTCCAGATTTCCCATTCTTTCACCCGGTTTTTGTAGCGGTTCACCAGCGCTTGTACCC
>JAJAZB010000274.1 GCA_026785975.1 Cytophagaceae bacterium
ACATCCAGCAGGTGTACAGCCAGGGGGCCAACGACAAGTTCAACCAGACGGGGCTATTTAGTTGGGGCAGTAAAATCGACCAGATTGGCACCTATACCAACCTCCTCGGTGAATCAGAACAAGCTGCCGCCTACCGGCACGACAAAGCGTTTTACAAAACCGGCACCACGCTGGTGAGCGGTCTCGACGTGTCGCAGGGCGGTGCACTGGGCAGTTATTCCATCGGCGCCAGCCAAACCCGGCAAACGGGCATCATTCCCAACTCAGGCCTGCGGCGGACGAATTTTAAAATCAACGGGCAATTCACCCCCTATGAGCGGTTTAAAGTGGGACTTTCCTTGAATTACAGCGATTTGAAGGTGGACGATTACCCCGACGAAACCGGCAACGTCAACTACTTCCGCGCCCTGACCGACGCGCCGCCCTCGTACAACCTCGCCGGGAAAATCTACGCCAGCCCCAACGACCCCTACCAGCAGATTTTCTTCCGGGCCGGGCAGAACAACCCGTACTGGATTATCAACAACAACTTCCGCACGGCCAAAACAGCCCGCACGTTTGGTAACGTTTTCGCCGAGTACCGGCTGGCCGAAGGACTGAAATTTGTTTATCGTATTGGCCTTGACCAATTTACCACTCGGCTCGTCAATTACGCCGAATTGGGCACCGGCCCTATCGGCCGCACCCTGCCCCCCAGCGGCGGGGCACTCGCACTCGTCAACACGACCGAAACCCAGGTCAACTCCAATGCCTTTTTAACGTTCGACAAAACCTTCGGGAAAGACTGGACGCTCAACGCCATCGCGGGCAACGAACTCTACGACATCCGCACCACTGTGGATCGCGCCAACGGCAGTAACTTCGTGGCGGGCAACTGGGCCAGTCTGAGCAACGCCACCACCGTTACGGCCTCCAATGTGCTCAGCCGCCAGCGCGTAGTGGGTTTTTACGGAAACCTGAATCTGGGTTGGAAAGACCGGATTTTCCTGAGTGCCTCGGGACGTAACGATTACGTGTCGAATATGCCCGCCGCGCAACGCTCGTTTTTTTACCCCTCGGTGGGCCTGAGCGCCGTACTGACCGACCTCGTGCCCGCCTTGCAGGGTGACGTGGTAAATTTTGCCAAACTCCGGGCCAACGTCGCCCAAGTGGGTCAGGCCGGGCCGCTGTTCGTCAACGGCGTGGGCTACGTGCAGCGCAACCCCTCGGGCCAGGGCACGGGCGCGTTCTTGTTCCCCTTTAACGGCATCACGGCCTTCACGCCCAGCCTGACGGCCATCAACCCCGACATTCGTCCCGAAAACACAAAAAGCCTGGAAGCCGGGTTTGAAGTAAAGCTGCTGAAAAACCGCATCAGCGTGGATTATACGTACTTCCGCAGCCGTTCCGATGGGCAGATTTTGTCGGTGCCCCTGCCCATCAGCTCGGGGGCCAGTAGTGAGATCCGCAACGCGGGCAAGCTGTCGTCTTTCGGTCACGAAGTTGTGTTGACGCTGGTGCCGTTGAAAACAAGCCGGTTCGAGTGGACGATGACGACCAACTTCACGCTCTACCGCACGTTCGTCGACCAACTCCCCGACGGCCTGGCGCGCATCACCCTCTCCGACGCCAACGCCGGACTGGTGCTCAATGTGGCCCAGAAAGGCGAGCGCTACCCCGCCCTCTACGGTCGCGGCTACGCCCGCGCCCCGGCCCCCGGGCAACTGGTGATGAACGCCGTGGGCGGTCAGCCGACTACCGGAGTACCCCTCCTCGACAACGTGGCGAAAATCGTGGGTACGCCCGCTCCGGATTTTGAAGTGAACTTCATCAACGGCCTGCGCTTCGGCCCGGTGGCGCTGTCGGTGCAGGTGGACTGGCGGCAGGGCGGGCAATTCTGGTCCGTTTCCCAGGTCGAGGCGCGCTGGCGCGGTCTGGCGGCTGAAACCCTCAGCCGCGACGAGCAGGTGGTTTTACCGGGGAAAAAAGGCCGGTTCACCAACGGCCAACTCGTGGTGGAGGGCGACAACGATATTTCGATTTTCCGGAAAGTGGATTACTACAACTCGCTCTATAACAACGCCGAGGCCAACCTCAACGACGCCTCGTTCGTGCGGTTGCGCGAGTTGAACCTGGCCTTCGAGTTGCCGACGAGCGGTTTTCTGAAAAAATCGCTCGGGCTGTCGTCGGCCAGCCTGTTCCTGACGGGCCGCAACCTGTTTCTGATTACCAACGCCTTCACCGACCCCGAACTCAACATGAGCAACCTGCCCGGCTCAAGCGCCGAAAACTCGGCGGGCATCGAGTGGTCGCAGCAACCCCAGACCCGGAGTTGGGGGGCGGGGTTGCGGTTGCGGTGGTAAGCCAACACGCAGAAATGGCTGGAACGATTCATTCTGAACATCAAATCGAAACCTATTTTCCATGAAATTATACACACGTTTACTCGCCGCTCTCCTGTTGTTGGGCCTATCCTCGTGTTCCGAGAAAATCCTCAACGAAATTGACACTAATCCGAATCAACTCAACGACGCGCCCCTGAGTACGCTGTTGCCCCAGGCCACGGTGACTACACTCTTTCAGACATCGGGGAGCATCACCGCGAGCGGAGCGGGTATCATGGCCGAGTTGTACACCCTTACCGACGTGTCGAGTCAGGTGCAGAGCTATATCCAGATTTACGGCAACGGCTCCTGGGACGGCAGTTACATCGCCCTGCGCAACTACGCCGAAGTACGACAAAAGGCCGAAGCTGAGCAGAAATGGGGGTATGTTGCCGTGGCCGACATCCTGAGCGCCTACACACTCTCGATGCTGGTCGATTTGTTCGGCGACGTACCCTACGCGCAGGCGTTAAAAGGGGCGGCCAACCGCCAGCCTACCTTCGACAAAGCCCAGGATTTGTACCCCGAAATGCTCCGCCTGCTCGACAGTGGCATTCAGAACGCCGACAAAGCCACCGTCGCTACCCAACGCCCCGGGAAGGACGATTTGATTTTTGGGGGAAACATGGCGCTCTGGAAAAAAACCGCCAACGGCCTTAAGGCCCGGCTGTTCAACCGCCTCAGCAACACCGATCCCAGTGGCACGGCTCAGAAAGCACTGGCCGCTATCGACGGCTCGTTTGCGGCCAACGAAACCTTTGCCGCCACGTTTTACACCACGATTCCCGCCAACGCCAACCCGATGGCCAACGCCCAGTTCAACCAATCGACGGTGGCGGTGGGCAACGGCATCGTGGCCGCGATGCGGAGTTTTCTGGACGACGGCGAAGACGTACTCGCCGACCCCCGCGCCGCCATCTGGTTTACGCGAATCGGAGGCAAGGTGGTGCCCGCCCCCAACGGCCGCGCGTCCACCGATGTGACCATTGCCGGGACGCTTTATTCCAAGCCTCAGCACCTGCGCGAGCGCGCCGCGCCGCAGCCCCTGCTTACGCCGGTGGAACTGAAATTCATCGAAGCCGAGTGCCAGTTGCGCCTCGGTGACCGCGCCAAGGCCTATGCGGCTTACGAAACGGCGTTGCGGGCGGCGCTGGCTCAGGCCGCGCAGTTCAACCCGGCGGCGGCGCTGAGTGCTGCCCAAATCAACGCGTACCTGGCCCGCCCGAAGGTGCTGCCCGGCGCGGCGACGCTGACGCTGGAACAGATTATAGCCCAGAAATACATCTACTTTTTTGTGTTCCAACCCATCGAGGCCTACAATGACCTGCGCCGGACGGCTTTTCTGAAAACCACCGACCCCGACGGCACGCCCAAGCGCATTCCGGTTCCCGATTCGGAGCGGGGCCGCAACGCCTCTGCCCCTACGATCATCAACGAGCGCACGATGTACGAGGACATAGCCCGGTTGTTTTGGGCGAAACTGTAAATTCCAAACACCTCATTCACCCATGTCATTCGCTGAACGAAGCAAAGGATGACAAGAAGACTTTTCCTCGTGAAAACCCGAATCCTGCTTTTTTTTCCAACGCTTTTTCTGGCCTTGCTGGCCCCGGTTCACGCCCAATCGCCCCGTAAAAAAACGGCTTCGCCGCCCCCTGTCGTTGTGCCAAACCCCACGTTCGACGTGCTGGTGTACGGGGCCACTGCGGCGGGCATCGGGGCGGCGCTCAACGCGGCGGAGTTTGGTCACCGCGTGGCGCTCATCGAACCCACCGCCCGTATCGGCGGTATCATCACCAACGGGCTGTCGCTGACTGACATTATTTCGCTTGAAAGTGTCTCTGGTTTTTTCAAAGACTACACCGACCGTGCCCACCAGCACTACGTTCGGTCTTATGGGGCCGATTCGCCGCAGGCGAAGGCGAGTTTTTTCGGAACCCTCGCCGAGCCGAAGGTATCCCTCCAGGTTTTCCGGGATATGCTGGCCGAACAGCCTAACGT
>JAJAZB010000275.1 GCA_026785975.1 Cytophagaceae bacterium
ACATTTGCTGCTCAACGACCTTACCCAATACTACCACCTGCGAATGCACCATCGGTTTCTTATATTTCATTCCGGGCGTAGTACAAACCCCCGTATCGATACTTATTGTTTTAGTGCCACTGCCACTTTTAAATTTTCCTCCCTCAGTGGCACTAAAAAACCGCTCAGAAACGTGTTCAGAGCGGTTTTCGGATGTGACGATGGGGAGACTCGAACTCCCATGGGCTTGCGCCCACTACCCCCTCAAAGTAGCGTGTCTACCAATTTCACCACATCGCCAGGGTTTGGAGGCACAAAAGTAGATAGAAAAATTAGTTTTGCAAGTCGAAACCAGAGCCTGAATCGACGGAAAACCAATCGCTGATTCGTTAATTTCCTCTTTTTTACCTTAACTTTAATTCCTAACTCTTCAATTATTTTTATCATGGCAATGGAACTGAATGGCACTCTGGTGCAGGTGCAAGACGAAGCGGGCGGTACGAGCAAGGCGGGCAATCCGTGGGTGAAGCAGGAATTTATCGTTGAAACGCTCGACGGGCAATTCACCAAAAAAGTGTGTTTCACCCTGTTTGGGGCCGATAAAGTGGGTGAATTGAAAAAATTTACGCCGGGCGATCAACTGAAGGTATCGTTCAATCTCGAATCGCGCGAGTATAACAATCGCTGGTACACCGAGGCCCGCGCCTGGCGTTTGGAACTGGCTGATGGGGAAGGTTTTGTCCAGGCAAGCAGCAACAGTGAACGTCCGGCCAAAGCCGCCCCGTCGGCCCAACCTTTGCCGCCGACCGTGGGTGCCGAGGGGGGTGACGACGATCTGCCATTCTGATGGGCAAACTCCGGTCGGATAAGAAATATACCCGACCTGTTTTTGCATAAAAAAAGCCTCCAATCATTGATTGGAGGCTTTTTGTGATCCGGCTGGGGCTCGAACCCAGGACCCTAACATTAAAAGTGTTATGCTCTACCAACTGAGCTACCGAATCGGTAATTTTGTCGCTAATGGCGGGTAATTGCCGATTTGCGAGTGCAAAAATAGAGTTTTCAGCAGCCCAATGCAAACCCATTTCCGAAAAAAATCCATATTTCTAATCCTGCTGGTGACGGCGCTGATTCAAAACTCTGTTGCTCAATCAATAATCAATCCGTTCCAACTGGGCGACTCGCTTTTTGCGGCGGGTCAATACAAACAGGCACTCGACAATTTTGAAAAAAACCTGGCTATCGATCCCCGGCCCGCGCCGGTCGTGTACCTGAAACTTGCCTACCTGCACGAACAACTCAAGCAGGACGCTGCGGCCCTGTACTACCTCAATCGGTATTTCGAGCATGATCCCAGTGAGCGGGTACTGCGCAAAATGAATGAATTGGCTACGGTTCACGACTGGACGGGTTACGAACTCAACGATTTTAATTTGCTGGTTTTGCTTTACAAACAATTTGGCCCGTATCTCGTGGGGGTACTTTTGCTGCTGGGCGCGTATGTGTTTGTCGTGTTGCTGATGAAAAAATTAAAGCACCAGTACATTCTTCCCCGGCATAAAATCGTCTTTTTATTTTATCTACTGGGCGTCGGCGTGTTGATTAATTTACCCGAAAATTACCGCGTGGCTATCGTTCGTTCCCCACAGATTTTGCTCCGCACCGATCCGTCGGCGGCGGCTCCGATTGCTGACGCGATTGAACGGGGCAATCGGCTGAGTGTGCTGGGCAGTTACGATATCTGGTTGCGCGTGGTCTGGAATAATCGCTTCGCCTACGTGCGCCAGAGTGATGTCTGGTTGGTCGAGTGAGCCATCGTTGAAGGGTGTTTTGTGCTTCATGCGCGGGACGGAACAGAGTTGATTCGCTCCGGGTCTGTGTTCCGCATTATCTTTTTAATGGTGAATCCTTTTCTTTGGCGAGGGTGTTGTACACCAGTTTGTCCATCAAACCCGGTAGCCACTTGTTTAGAAAGACGGTCAAACGGCCCTGAGTGGTTAAAATAAGCGTACGCTTCCGCTGGCGGGTTGCCGTCAGAATCCGATCGGCCACTTCTTCCGCGCTCATCATCGAAGTTTCGTCGCGCACGGTATCGCCCGTAACCTGGCCATTTTTCCCCAGGGCTGTAAACCGAATGTTGGACGCGGTAAACCCCGGACAAGCCGTCAGCACGTGGACGCCTTCGTACAGCATTTCAGTCCGCAAGGCTTCCAGAAAGCCATTCATGGCAAACTTTGACGCCGAGTAGCCACTGCGAACCGGAAGCCCCCGAAACCCGGCAATGGACGAAATCCCAATGACACTGCCCTTCGCCTGCCGGATGTAGGGCAAGGCATAATGCGTGGCGTAAACGGTGCCAAAAAAGTTAATATCCATGACCCGGCGTAACACCTCCGGGTCAGCATCGGCAAAAAGCGAGCGCATCGTGATTCCGGCGTTGTTGATGAGAATATCGAGCTGGCCAAAGCGTGCGATCACCGCCTGAACGACCCGTTCGTTGTCGGCTCGGATGGCGACATCGGCCACGAGAGGAAGATTTTCGATGCCCGCCGCCGTCAGTTCGTTGCTTACCTGTTGCAAACTGCTTTCAGTACGTCCGGTAAAAGCAATTCGGGCACCGGCCCGCCCAAACGTGAATGCTAAGGCACGACCAATGCCAGACGAACCACCGGTAATCAGAACGACGCGTTTTTGCATGAAAAAATAGAGTAGGAAACGCAAAAATGCGTCCTGAACGATTGGAAGTACGCACGGTTGGTTTAATGGTTATTTATTTCAAAAGCGTCAGTGGCCCCTTGAAACGTCGTTGGGTGTACTCGATGTGGTAAAAATATTCACCCGAAGCGTAGTCCGTGCCGTACCAGCGAAACTCCCGATTGGTATCCTGGAAAACTTCCGTCCCCCAGCGATTGTAAATCACGATGCGTTCGAACCGTTCGGCGCAATTGTCGACGGGTAGGGTTTCGATGGCGTAGAAATCATTCTTCCCGTCACCATTCGGACTAAAGACGTTGGGCGGTTTGAAATCATAATTGACCGGACGGTCGACGAGCGTAAGCCGGACCGAAAGGGTATCGAGCCGGTTGGTCACGCAGGCATTGTCGTCAGCGGTGAAATTGACGATGAATGTTCTCGACGTTTTTCCCTGCAACAGCCCGCACGCGGGGGTCCAGGTAAACGGAGACGTCAGCGGCCCGCCACCCGATTTGTTTTCAAACTGCATTCCCGCGGTTTTCATGTCAAATCCACGACCAACACCCGTCAGGGAAAGCGGTTTGCCATCGGGGTCGGTGGCGTTGACGTTAAACCGAATGGCCTGTGGCGTTCCGGCTTCAAGTGTGATTTCCGCCACGTTGTTGGTGAGTGTCGTTGCCACGGTGGGGGCTTGATTATCGGGAAGTTGCGTCGATAGTGTCACGCTAACCGAATCGCGCAGGTGCCGTCCGCACCGGGTGTCGATGACGTAAAAATCAACGATGTACGGCCCTACGCTGCCGCAACGGGGCGTCCATTTGAAGGGTTGACTTAGTTTTCCGCGTCCGCTGGCGTTGGTAAATTCCATGCCCACGGCGGCCAGATTAAAGCCTCGTCCTTTGGCTTCAAGCACGAGACTGTCGTTGTCGATGTCCACACCGTTCACGTTGAATGTCAGGGGAGTGTTGAGCGGGGGTTTGGCCGTATTTCCGGGTAAGGTCGTCGCCACGGTCGGTTTGGCATTGGGGTCCGGTTCAATAAATACGCTGATGCGCAGACTCGACGAGCGGCTGAGCGGACAGCCGTCGTCGGTGCTGATGACGTCGAAAACGATTGGTTGTCCGTCGAAACTCTGCGCGCATTCGCCGAGGCAGAGTTTCGCCCGAATGGTGTCGGAAGCCGTGCGAATAATAGCCTCTCTCGGCAAAAACGTGTAGCTCAATGCGCCTTTGACGGGTTTCAGCGTGATGGTTTCCCGTTGCCGAACGTCCGGGTCGGTGATTAAAAAAGTCAGACATTTTTCTTCACCCCGCTTGATTCGAATGGTTTGCCCTTCCCGGTAAAAATCCGTTTTTCCGGCTTCCCGCAACTGTACTTTGGGCGGGGTGTTTTGGGGACAATCGATCACTTTCAACTGGAAATCGCGCCGAACCAGCCCAATGCGCTGCCCGTTGCGGCTTTCCTGCACGAGTACTGAAAAGACAAACAGGCCCAGTTCGCTGGCGGTAACGGTGAGCCGGCCCGTGCGGGCATCGATTCGTAGCGCCGGATTGCCGGGAATCGAGTTGCTGGCGCTGTACGAAGTACCCCACGATACTTCGGGATAATTGCTACTCCCCCGCGCCTGAATTTTAGGTTCCTGGGGTGTACTAAACCCGTTGTAGGGCGTGACGAGTGAATACTGCAGGCTGTCGCGGTCGGGGTCGGTGGCCGAAAAATCGAACGTGAAGGGTTCGCCCCGGCAAACGTAATCGCCCAGAACGGGGGTGAATTGCGGCGAGCCGTTTTTGAAGGCCCGGCCATTGACCTGCAAGGGGGGTATTTCCAGGTAAAACACCGACCCGGACGATCCCGGTTGACGGATGTTGCTGATGACGTTGTTGCGGCAGCAACGTTCCCACACGATGTAATAACCCGGCGGATCATTGAAGGAGGAAGCCTGGAAAATAACCAGCGAACTGTACTGAATCAGGCGGGTACGCAAGCCGGTAACCGTGACGCAGGCAGGGTTCGTGTACGTGATGAATTCATTGGAAACCCGCACTAACTCCACGTTTCCCATCAGGAAATTGTCGCGCTTGCGGAAAATCGACACAATGACCGTAAAATCTTCGGCGCCCGGATTGCCATTGACGGCGTCGAAATACAGATTCAGATTCAACCGGTGCGTGGCCCCCGAGGTGCTGGTCACGGGTTGCAGATCCAGTTCACCACCGACAATGTGCGTAGCCAGTGCCGAGGGAACCAAAAATAAGCCAAGCAGGAATGCGTAAACGTGTTTCATGGTTCGGTGAAGGTAAAGGCGGACGGAATTTACCTAATTTTGTGACCCATGCTGCCAAAAAGTAACCAAAAATTACCTTACCTGCTCGAAAGAGTGCGAATTGATGATTTTGCTGCCGAAGGAAAATGCCTCTCCCGGATTGATGGCGAAGTATTGTTTGTCGAAGGATTCGCCGCGCCGGGCGATCTGGCCGACGTGCGGGTTTTCAAGAAAAAGAAGAATTTTAGGGAAGGGCAGATGGTTGCGCTGCACGAGCCATCCAACCTGCGGGTAACGCCGGAGTGCGAACATTTCGGTACCTGCGGCGGATGCAAATGGCAACACGTCGACTACGCAGCCCAACTCGATTTTAAGGCCCGACACGTGCGTGACGCCCTCGAACGCATCGGTAAAATTGACCTGCCACCCATCCAGCCTATTTTAGGGGCACCAGAAATCTATTTTTACCGCAACAAACTGGAGTTTACGTTTTCGTCGCTCCGTTGGCTAACCGACGAGGAGATAAAACAAACCGACGAGGTAAATCGCAACGCGGCGGGCTTTCACGTGCCCCGCCGCTTCGACCGGGTACTCGACATCCGTCGCTGCCACCTCCAGCCCGATCCTTCCAATGCCATTCGTCTGGCCTTGAAAAACTACGCCGATGAACAAGGTTTGTCTTTTTACGACGTGGTGAAGCAGCAGGGGTTTCTGCGCCTGCTCACCATTCGCACGTCGAGTACCGGGCAGGTGATGGTGGTGGTTCAGGTGGCCGAACCCGACGAGTTGGCAACCGCCGGGGTGATGGATTTCCTGAAAAGTCATTTTCCTGAAATCACCTCGTTGCACTACGCGCTGAACCAGAAAGGCAACGATACGATGCACGATCTCGACGTGATTTGCTGGGCCGGAACGCCCTACATCGAAGAAGAAATGGAAGGTTTGCGCTTTCGGATCGGACCAAAATCGTTTTACCAAACCAACTCCGCGCAAGCGTATCAGTTGTACCGGGTGGCGAGGGATTTTGCGCAATTGTCCGGGGATGAACTGGTTTACGACTTATACACCGGCACGGGCACCATTGCCAATTTTGTGGCCCGGCAAGTGCGCAAGGTTGTCGGTCTGGAATACGTACCGGCGGCGGTGGAAGATGCCCACGTCAATTCGGTGGTCAATGGCATTACGAATACGGCGTTTTTTGCCGGCGACATGAAAAAGTTGCTAACTCCCGGTTTCTTCTCGGCGCAGGGCCATCCTGACGTAGTTATCACCGATCCGCCCCGCGCGGGGATGGATCTTGAAGTGGTGCTGGCGCTACTGGACGCCGCCCCGCAACGCATTGTCTACGTGAGTTGTAACCCCGCCACCCAAGCCCGCGACCTGGCACTGCTGGACGGGCAATACGCCGTAACGGCTGTACAACCCGTCGATATGTTTCCGCACACCCACCACGTTGAGAATGTGGTGGGGTTGGTGCGACGGTGAAGTCAATAGTTCGTTTGATAACTTTTTCTCCGGCTTCAAGTTCAACGAATACAGTTTGTCCATCCCTTGAGCAATGGACGTTGAACGCCCGGATTCTTTATCCCAGCAAAAATCTTTTTTCCGGCTGGTGCTGAGTGAAAATCGTCCGTTGCGGTACGGCACCTTTTTTTACCTGTACGCCATGCAGGGCATTCCGGCGGGTTTTGCGCTGACCGCCCTGTCCAACTACCTGGCCGCGCAGGGGAAAACGCCCCAGGCCATCGGGTCATTCGTGGCGCTGGTTGGCTTGCCATGGGCCTTGCAATTTGTTTGGGGACCCATCATCGACCGCTTTCAGGGTTCGGGCATGGGGCGGAGAAAACCCTGGGTCATTGCCGGACAATTTCTGGCTTTTTTAGCTTCACTGAGTTTGTTGCTGGTGGTCGATCCGGGGGCGGAACTGGGTTTGCTGACGGCGGCTTTTTGCGTACACAGTATTTTTGCGTCCGTTCAGGATGCCAGCGTGGATGCCATGGCGATTTCGGTGATTCCCGTAGCGGAGCGGGGGCGCATCAATGCCTTCATGCGGGGTGGGATGCTCTTCGGCGTGGGGGTGGGGGCGGCGGTGCTTTCCACGGTGTTGGCGCGCTACGGGTTTCGCCAGGCCGCATTTACGCTGTCGGCGATCCTCCTTTTTTTTACCATCATCACGTGTTTTATTCGGGAAAGGCGCGAGGATTCGTTGCTACCCAACTTCAATCGGGAGCCAGTGCCTTTGCAGACTCTTCGCTGGCAAAATCAGTCGTTTCGGTGGCTTTTTTCGGAGTTGATGAAAGGACTATTCGCCCGGTCGGGTTTCCTTTTGTTCGGCGCGATCATCACCGTTTATTTCTGCCAAAGCGTATTTATCCGGGCGTACAACATTTATTTGATTCAAAAATTAGGTTGGAATGACACCGAATTGTCCGTCTTGACGGGAAGTTACGGTACAGCCCTGGCCCTGGCGGTAATTCTGCTCGGGGGGATTCTCGCCGACCGGTTCGGCGCGCGCCGATTGATGAGTTGGGTGTTGCTGTTGGTGGGCGGATTCCTGCTGGTTTTCAATCTGAGTATCAACCAATGGCCACAATTCGGACTCGCCAAAGCGGGCCTGATTGCCTGGTCGACGATGGACCCGGCGTTTAGCGTGACGGCGATGCCGGTGCTAATGGCGATTTGCCGGAAGGGTGTGGAAGGTTCGCAGTTTACGAGTTACATGGCCCTGGTCAACCTCTCCGACATCGCCGGGTCGTACGTGGCCGGGCAGTTACTCGGAATCACGACCGCGCCCTTGATTGGAATGGGCTGTGGGGTGCTGGTGTTGGGGGCTTTGTTGGTGGTGCTTTTGAGTCAACGGCAATCTACAGGTTGAAAGCAGCAACATTTCCTCATTAAAACGGCACGTCCCCACTCCCAAAGCCCGAACCAAACGTCGAGCCTGAATTCGGTTTGGATTGCTGATTGACTTTGCTGCCGAGCGTGATTGCACCGGGCGTGGGTGGATTGGGGTCTTCAAAATTGGTCGCGCCGGTGATGCCGCCAAAGTTGCCGTAATTTTCACCGCCACCCCCAAACGTATCGGAGCCTACGTCGGTGAATTTAGTGAACTTACCAATGAAGCGCAATTGCACGGTATCGAGCGAACCGCTGCGGTTTTTGGCAATGATAATCTCGCCGATGCCCGCCACGGGATTACCCGCTTCGTCCTGGGTAATACCGTAATATTCAGGGCGGTAGAGAAACATGACCATGTCGGCGTCCTGCTCGATGGAGCCGGATTCGCGCAGGTCGGAGAGTTGGGGTTTTTTATCGCCGCCCCGCGTTTCCACGGCCCGGCTCAACTGCGAGAGGGCAATCACCGGCACGTTGAGTTCTTTCGCCAGGTTTTTCAAGGCCCGCGAAATCGAAGCAATTTCCTGTTCCCGATTGCCCCCCCCGTTGCGCGAGCCTTCACCGGTCATCAGTTGCAGGTAGTCGATGACCACCAACTGAATATCGTGTTGTTGTTTGAGGCGGCGGGACTTCGCCCGGAGTTCGAGAATGGACAACGCCGGGGTGTCATCGATAAAAAGAGGCGCGGACGTTAATTTGTTGATCCGTGAGTGCAATTGTGCCCACTCGTGACTGGCCAGACTTCCTTTTTTAATTTTCTCACTTTCGAGTTCGGCTTCTGCCGAGATCAGCCGGTTAACCAATTGCACCGCCGACATTTCGAGCGAAAAAATGGCTACACCGTGCCCGAACTCAACGGCGGCGTTGCGGCAGGCGGAGAGAATCAGGGCGGTTTTCCCCATCCCCGGCCGCGCCGCGATGATGACCAACTCCGATTTTTGCCAACCCGACGTCAGGCGGTCGAGGGCGCTGAAACCGGACGGAACACCCGTCAGACCGTCCTTCAGGTGTTTTTTCGCCTCTAATTCTTCCAGTGCCATCCGCATGATCGAACTCATGTCAGCGGTTTTTTTGCGAATATTTTTCTCGGAAATCGCGAACAGCGATTGCTCCAACCGGTCGAGCAGTTGGAAAACGTCGGTGGTATCTTCGTAAGCCGCCTGCTGGCATTCGGTCGAAATGCGAATGATTTCGCGTTTGATGGCACTTTCGGTGATGACCCGGGAGTGGGCCTCGATGTTGGCGGCGGAATTGACTTTTTCGGTCAGGCCCGCGATGTAGATCGCCCCGCCCACAAAATCGAGTTCGCCCGTGCGACGCAATTCGCTCTGAACGGTCAGAATATCCACCGGTTCCGACTGGTCGAAGAGGGAACGAATGGCCCCGAAAATTTTCTGATGGGCTTCCCGGTAAAAACTCTCGGGATGAAGCACGTCGATGACGGCACTGAGCGCGTCGCGTTCGAGCATCAGCGCACCCAACACCGCCTCCTCCATCTCGACGGCCTGCGGGGGCACCTTGCCCAGGCCGGAATCGAGCCAGAGATTGCTGTTGCCGCCCCGCCCACCCGTTAGGACTGGACGTTTTTTGAAGGTGGGATTGCGCCGATTGTCTTCCATTACCGCAAGTTTAACAAAAAAAAGAGCGCCTGGAAAGGACTAAATTTTCCTGACAAATATCAGTGAAACCTTCACTGCGCCTCAACTGTTTGACTATGAACTTGCAAGGGCTGTGTCCGCGTAGGGCGGAAGCGGTAGCGGGTAAATTTTTATAAAAAACACATTGAACGGCCCAAAATCTTCTTTACTTTGGGTACGTTAAAATTTGAACCTAAAAGTATAAAGATTTGATCGAAAAAGTCATCACCCTCGACGATGTTTCGTTGGTGGATTTCCTCGGCGTTGAAAACGCCAATATTCGGGAAATGGCGGCGGCCTTTCCCATGAGCAAAATTATCTCACGGGGCAACGAGATCACCATTCGCGGTACCTCCGGTGAAATCGTCCGCATTACCGACCTGCTGGAATCGCTCCTTCAGCATTACCAGAAGTACGGCAAAATCACCCCCGATCACGTCAAAACCATGCTCAATCGTAATCTCACCGCCGATTTGAGTGCGGAGCCTGCCCTGGTTGACGACGATGATGTCTTGCTTTACGGGACCAAAGGCGGCGTCATTAAAATCAGAACCGCCAACCAGCGGGCCATGGTGGAGGCCGCCAAACTCAACGACATTGTCTTTGCCGTTGGCCCCGCCGGAACCGGGAAAACCTACACGGCCGTCGCGATTGCGGTGCGGGCGCTGAAAAATAAAGAGGTGCGCAAGATCATCATCACCCGTCCGGCGGTGGAGGCGGGCGAAAATCTGGGCTTCCTGCCCGGTGATTTGAAGGAAAAAATTGATCCTTACCTCCGGGCTATTTACGATGCCCTCGACGACATGATTCCGGCGGAGAAACTTAAGTTGTTCATCGAGAATCGTACCATCGAAATTGCACCGCTGGCTTATATGCGGGGACGAACGCTCAACCACGCGTTTATTTTGCTCGATGAGGCGCAAAATACGACGTCGATGCAAATCAAAATGTTTCTGACGCGGATGGGTCCGGCCTCGAAAACCATCATCACCGGCGATGTTACGCAAATTGATTTACCCAAACATCAACGTTCAGGGCTTGGTGATGCGCTGGGCTTGTTAAAAGATATCGATGGCATCGCGTTTGTCGAACTCGATGGGCGCGACGTGGTGCGGCACCGACTGGTTCGCGATATCATTCACGCTTATGAACGCGCCGAAAACGCCGAACCCGCCCGTGCCCGCTAATTTTGACAGCAAGTTGACCGGTACGCCCCGGAGTTTTTTATCGGCCTGGCGGGCCTGGCCTGCTGTTTTTCTTTTGTTGTTTTTAACGTTCGCCGCCGAAGCCCAGGATCGTTGCGCTACGGCTAAGTTTGATTCGGTGTTGAATACCCGCGTCGCTGGCTGGCAACGTAGCCGCCAACGGCTGGAGGCTCTCGTGCAGCAGAAACTGGCTCAACAACCAATAATTTCCCTCGAACGTGCCCGTGCGGAGGCAACTTTACTGCGGATTCCCGTCGTGGTACACGTCGTCCACAACAATGCAGCGGGGGTAATCGGTGGACCCGACAAAGGCAATATTTCCGAGCAACAGATCCTGTCGCAGATTCAGGTCCTTAACGAAGACTACCGCCGGTTGCCGGGTACCAACGGATTCAACACGAATCCGGTAGGTGCCGATATGGAAATTGAGTTTTTCCTGGCTACGCTCGATCCGGCGGGCAACCCAACCAACGGTATCACGCGGCATTATTCCCCCCGAACTGATTTTGACGTGTTTGACGACGACCAAACGCTGGCGGATATTGTATCCTGGCCTTCCGACCGCTACCTGAATATTTGGGTGGTCACCTTCAGCAGCAGCGGGTACCTGGGCATTGCGCAGTATCCGGCGGCAGAGGGTATTGCGGGCCTGGACACGACCGACGCCGACCGGGTCAGTACCGACGGCGTGATTATCGATCACCGCTCGTTTGGTAGTAATACGGGGACAACCGTGAGCGGAAGCTACAAAGATGGCCGCACGGCAACCCACGAAATTGGCCACTGGTTAGGCTTAATCCATACTTGGGGCGACTCGTTCTGCGGCGACGATTTCTGTGCGGATATCCCCGTTACGGAACGACCCAACCGCACCCGAAACTGCACCGAGATGTTCTCGAATTGTAACGGAACCCGCACCCGCAACATGATCGAGAATTACCTGGATTATTCACCCGACTTGTGCATGAATACGTTCACTGAAGACCAGAAAAGGCGGGTTCGGGCGGTCTTGACGGCCAGTCCTAGGCGACGACGGTTGGTTAGCTCGACGAACGTTCTGGCCGAGACCGAACAATTGCAAATCAAAATTTTCCCCAACCCCGCCAAAACGTACATTGAATTGGACGCCCAGTTTCAGGGCCTCCGCGATGTGACGCTGTCGTTGCTTGATGTGCAGGGGCGGCTACTTTTTACTCAGACTTTCCCGGATCGACCCAGCAATCATTTTATCGTTAGTCAGCCAAATTTGCCCGCTGGCCTGTACCTGGTGCGGGTTGAGGCGGGCGATGAGGTCGTTGTGAAACGGGTTTATTTAACCCAATAACTGGGGTCAATTACGGTTGCCCGGCGGCGGATTGAAACCAAGCCCCAACCGGGCAACCGTAAAGGATTGCCCCTACAAAATGGTTTTAAGGAAAATTTCTACTTTGCTCTGATATTTATGATTTCCGTCGAGCGAGCCATTTCGATTGAAGCCCTGGAGGTAGTTTTCGCCATCCGGCGAACCGTATTCGTGGAGGAACAAGCCGTACCGGAAAACGAAGAATACGACGAGTTTGAGGAAAATAGTCGGCATTTCCTGGCCAAAGTGAAGGATAATCCCTGCGGTACGGCCCGTTGGCGCTACACCGATCACGGAGTTAAAATGGAGCGGTTTGCGGTTCTGCCCGACTACCGGGGGCGGGGCGTTGGTGGTGCCTTAGTCACCGCCGTGCTCAACGACATCGAGGCTCAGCCGGAATCGTATGGCCGCAAACGGTACCTCCACGCGCAACTTTCGGCGGTGCCGTTGTACGCTAAATTCGGTTTTCAACCCCTGGGTGAACTATTCTACGAATGCGAAATTGCCCATTATAAAATGGAACTTCCACCAACCAGCAATTAATCATGCAATCCTGGGCGCGGTTTCCGTTTGTTCGATTTACGGCCGCGCTTTGTCTGGGGATCATCGGATTTTTGCTGAGTGAACAAACGACGCCTCTGCTTTGGGCGCTCCTACTCGCGAGTGGGTTGGTTGCGGCTTTTTTCGCTTTCGTCCAGGCCCGAAAACTGAATCACCGCCAGAATCTTTTCATCGGCTTGCCCGGCTTGGTATTTCTGGTTGTGGCGGGTTGGTTGCTGGCGCAGACCCGCTCGGAGCAGTATTCAAAAACGCATTTTCAACGGCTCCCCGCATTTTCAGCCTACGAAGCCGTGTTGATTTCGCACCCCGAAAGCCGGGCCAATTCGTTCCGGGCCATCGCGCAAGTGCAGCGCATTCAAACTCAGGAAGGTTGGGTAGCGGCCACGGGCCGGGTGCTGCTGTCGATCACTAAGAATCTGGACTCGCCGCCTCGTTACGGGGATCAGGTGCTGATTGCCGCCCCGCCCCAAGCGGTCGAGTCGCCCCGCAATCCCGAGGAGTTTAATTATCAGCGATTTTTGAGTCATCAAAATATTTTTCACCGGCAGTTTCTCAACGAAAATACGTTTCAGAAAATCGGTCAGCAACCGCCCTGGCGATTGATGCAGGTTGCGTACAACCTCAACCGCCAGGCGGATAGCATTTTAACGTCCCGGTTGGGGGATCGCCGCGAATTTGGCGTCGCCAAAGCTATGCTGCTCGGGGTGCGCGACGATCTGGATCCTGAAATCATGCGGGCGTACTCCGCTTCCGGGGCCGTTCATATTTTGTCGGTCTCCGGTCTGCACGTGGCGGTGCTGTTCTGGGTGTTGGGATGGTGTTTGGGGTGGTTGAAGCGCGACGTCCGGTTCGGTCGGTGGTTGTACCTGGGCTTGATGTTGGGGATGCTGTGGTTTTATGCCCTGCTGACGGGGTTGTCCCCGGCCGTACTCCGGTCGGCGGCGATGATTACGCTGTTTTTGCTGCGCGAAACGCTGCAAAAGCAAGCCAGCCCGTACAACACGTTGTTTGCCTCCGCGTTTATCCTCCTGCTTTTCGACCCGTATTTACTGACTTCAGCGGGCTTTCAACTCTCGTACCTGGCCGTGTTGGGCATTATTTACCTGCAACCGCGCATCCAAACCTGGTGGTCGATTGACAACAAAGTCGGTCGGTGGTTTTGGAAAATCACCGCCACCGCCCTGGCCGCGCAACTGGCTACGTTTCCCCTGAGCATTTATTATTTCCACCAGTTTCCGGTTTATTTTCTGCTTGTCAACCCGGCCGTCATGTTTATTTCATTTTTTGCTTTGCCGTTCGGCATGGCGCTGTTATTTTTTCACTGGGTCCCGTTTCTCAACGTCGCCCTCACCTTCCTGACCAGGATAAGTTTCTGGTTGCTCAACGAAGCGGCCATTCAAACGGAACGATTGCCCCATGCCGTTTGGGAAAGTCTGTATCTGTCGGACTGGGAGACAGTTGGGTTTTACGCGCTGTTAATCAGCTTGTTGGCACTTTTTTATACGAGGCGCATGGCCTATCTTCAGGCCGCCGTGGTGCTGACATTCGTGCTGAGTAGCGGAGCGATTTTGCAAAAACTGGCGCAACGGAATCAGCGCGTCCTGGTCATTCATCAGGTATCCCGCTACACGGCCATCAGTCTGATCGAGGGCAATCGGCTCACCGTGTTGACGGATTCCGCGCTTGTGAATCGTCCACTTCAATTGGCCTATCCCTGCGCCGGACTCTGGGCAAAACGGGGAATCCGCAACAAGCACTTTATTTCACTGCAAAATCCGCAACCAGCCCCGGACGTACGCATTCACCAATTGCCAACGGGCTGGATAATAGCCTGGAAAAACAAAACGCTGGTGAGCCAGACTACCTCGGCGTATGGACCGGCAATTGAACTTTCCGGGCCTGCCGATTATTGGTTGATGAAGGGCGATGAATCCCATTTTTCCAATCGCTCGACGCTGGATTCTGACGCCAAAATCATCATCGACGGTTCGTGCAAGCCCTGGCACGCGGCCAGTTGGCGATTGGCCGATCGGAATACGCATTCGACGGCGACGCAGGGCGCGTTTGTGGCCGAATATTGAGATTAAAAGGGCTTTTTAGAAACAAGTCGGTTTGATAAACTGTTAAACAATTACTTTAATTCACCTCATCATGGACAAAACTGAAATCCTGAAAAAAGCCTATATCGAGTACCTGCTGACAACGGGTCAAACCCCCGTTTCCATCTTTATTTTTGCGAAAAAGCTTAAAATTTCTGAAGCTGAATTCTACGAACAATACAATTCGTTCGAGCAGCTTGAGAGCGCTATCTGGCTCGGTTTTTTTGAAGAAGCCCGGCAGCGTACCGAGGCCGAACCGGTGTACGCGCAGTACTCGGTCCGGGAAAAATTACTGACGTTTTATTACACCTGGATCGAAGTACTCAAGGCAAATCGGAGTTACGTTCTGATTACCGTTGGCAAAATGCGGGGCCGGGGAATGCGTCGGGCCGGTCGGTCGATGGACGGATTCCGGCGGGCGTTTGAAAACTTCATCACCGATTTATTGCTCGAAGGCCGCGAGAGCCGGGAAGTTAAGCAACGCCCGTTCGTCAGTAGCCGCTATCCCGCCGTTTTTTACACCCAGGCCCTGTTTCTGTTGGATTTCTGGGTGCGCGACACCAGCAAAGGCTTCGAGAAAACCGACACCGCCATCGAAAAAGCCGTCAACACGTCCTTCGATCTTATTGGGGCCTCGGCGCTGGATTCCGTGTTTGATCTGACTAAGTTTTTATTCCAAAACCGCCGATAAAGCAGGAGTGAGAATTTAGGAGTGGGACGTGACGGTAATTCAATTGTTGATAATCAGTTTTTATGACAAATAAAACAATGTTCATCAATCGGCATTAACTGCTCATCTGGCCATCGTCGTAAGGACTGCTATTAGCCTTTTCGTGCGCATCCGCCAGGTTTTTGTTTAAACCAAAACGCATGAAACAACAAGAATCGATCCCGACCAGCAAGGTAGCCCGAGCTACCCGGTTTGTGAAGACGGGCGTAAAAATTGGGGGTAACTACCTGAAATACAGCGTAAAGAAATTGGTGAATCCCGAAATGGGGCGCGAGGAACTGCACAACGACAACGCGGAAGATATTTACGAGTCGTTGAGCGAATTGAAAGGTTCGGCGCTCAAGGTGGCCCAGATGATGAGCATGGATCGCAATCTGTTGCCGAGGGCCTACGTCGATCGGTTTCAGATGGCTCAGTACTCGGCACCGCCGCTTTCGGCCCCCTTGGTCGTGAAAACGTTTCGGCAATTCCTGGGTAAAGCGCCGCTTGACTTGTTCGATACGTTTGGCATGGAAGCCGAGAATGCCGCCTCGATCGGTCAGGTGCATTTGGCCACCAAAGGCGGGCGCAAATTGGCGGTGAAAGTACAGTACCCCGGCGTCGCCGACAGCATTGGGAGTGATTTGCGGATGGTACGACCCATGGCGGTGGTGTTGTTTCAGTTGAATGAAAAAGACCTCGACCGCTACATGGGCGAGGTGCAATTGCGCTTGCTGGAGGAAACGGATTACGATTTGGAACTGAAACGCGGCCAGGAGATTGCCGAGGCTTGCGCCCATATTCCGAACCTGATTTTCCCGAAGTACTACCCGGAATTATCCGCCCGGCGCATTCTGACGATGGATTGGCTGGAAGGGCAGCACATGCGGGATTTTCTAACGACGAATCCTTCGCAGGAGGTTCGTAACCGGATTGGGCAGGCGATGTGGGATTTTTACGATTACCAAATTCACACCCTGCGCCAGGTACACGCCGACCCACATCCCGGCAATTTCCTGCTGCAACCCGATGGCACACTGGGCGTTATTGATTTCGGCTGCGTGAAAGTGATCCCGAACGAATACTACGAAAACTACTTCGCGCTGCTCAACTCCGACGTTCTGACGGATGCTGCTAAAGTTGAGCGTATTTTTTACAACCTCGAATTTATCGTGCCCGAGGATTCGCCCCGCGATAAAGTGTTTTTCTCCGAACTTTTCGTTCGGATGATTCACTTGCTGGGCAAGCCCTTTGCCGGGGACACGTTTGATTTTGGGGACAATGCCTACTTCGATGAAGTCTACGCATTGGCCGAGGACTTAACGAAAATAGAGGAGTTGAAAAACTCGAAGGTCGCGCGGGGTTCGCAGCACGGGCTGTACGTTAACCGGACGTATTTTGGGCTGTACTCCTTGCTCAATGAACTCGGCGCGGAAGTGACCACGACGAAACCCGATTGGTTGCGACCGAAGCAGCCCCTGGCACTGAATGCCTGAACCAAAAGCGGCCCCTCCCGAGTACTCGGGAG
>JAJAZB010000276.1 GCA_026785975.1 Cytophagaceae bacterium
CCTCCGATGCGGCCGATTCCCGACACTCCATTATTTTGAATCAGGTCGAAAACGGAGTCGCCGTGCGGATGGCCGTGCTGTATTTGCTGGCGGCCCAGAATTAGAAAATAACGATAAAATTGATGAAGCATTGGGTCTGGTTTTTAGTGTTGCTTACGCTCATTTCTGAGACTGGTTTAGCCCAACAACCCAACCGCACCCGGCATACGGACGATCCGCGCGTGTTTGTCTCCGATAATTATTGCCATGCTACTCCGGCGTATGGTCAAGCCTATGATTCGTTGTGGGCGGTAATCACCCGCCGTGATACGGTTTTTAGCAAAGCGGTTCAGGGACGGTTTTCCAAACGCTCCCGCAGTGTCGCGGCCGATTTGGGAATTATCGAATTGCTGGACCGTTTTGCGGCACTCGAACAAACCGCAACCCGCGACCCCACGCTGACAAACCGACTTAATTTAATGACGCTCCGGCAGCAAATCCAGGAACGGATTTCGGTGGGTACGCTCGAACTCAGCGGCGTGTTGATTGAGTTGGAATGTGAACAAGACCGGGCCATCGAACTTAAAAATTATCTGGACACCGAGACGGGTACCCGAACCAATCGTCGTACCATCGTATCGATTGTGTCGGGGGCACTGACCGCCGTCGTGAGTGGCGTGCTGACACTGGCCCAAGCCGACGACCGCATCACGCAGGGCCTGGCCATTGGCGGTAGTGCATTCAGCAGTTACTGGGGTTTTCGGGCCTTGAAAGGGGAAGCGTTCCAATCGTTTTCGCACCGGCGCAATCACTTGCGCGACATTGTTGAAAACCCCTCGGTATCACAAGTTTATCCACCGGTGGTCTGGCACTTCATCAGCCGCGAACTCGAAGGGCTGCCTACCGTCAGGGAAGTCGTCGTGGAGCGTTGGCAGGAACTCGATTTGCTGGGTGGCGTATCAGCAGTTCAACGGCGCAAACGCTACGAATTGGTGTTTGGCAACGGCGGAAAATACGACGTAGACGACGCTAATGTCCGCATCAGTCTGATTGACTTGCTAGAGAGCGAAGTTGGGTTGATGAATCAGGAAATGAAGCAGCTACAACAGGAATTACTGTTGCCCAATAAACAGGATCGTTGAAAACGACCGGTTTTCACCCCGAATTGTTGGGTAGAATTTTCCGGGAAAATCACCCCAGAATCCGCTTCAAACTCGCCAGAATCACCACAATCCCCACCAGAATCATCAGCCGTTTCGTCGGAATTTTGCTGGCGGGACAGGGGTGAGAACTCGCGTATTGGGATATAGAGCTAAACTAAGCACGCAGCCGCCCCGAAATTGGTCTATGTGGAAGTGGTACCGGCAAAAACATTCCCGTTGGGCGTCGTTGCGATACGACCCCCAACGGCCTCTAATTCACGTTAATTGAGTTTTTCAATGCGCCAGGAAGCATCCTTCTTGTAAAGATCGGTTTCTAATTTTGGGTCTATCTCTAAAGAAAGTCCCTGATGCCTTAAGTAAGAACCACTGAACTTGGTGCTCTGATAACTTTTAAATCCTGTATTGTTCGGATCGGTGTACAAGGGGTTTTCTTCATAGAATTTTGCCTCGGCCGGAATCCCGGCAGTGTATTGCTTCACAGTTATTTTGTTATCTCCTGGCGAAGTTCCTGTTAGAGTCAAGTAGTTATTGGGTGTCGTGGAGTTCGTCACTTTAAAAGCAACAACTGGATTGCCGTTGGCATCCCCTACCTTTTCTCTTTTGATGTTTAGGTAACTGTCAGTTGCTGACATACCGTTCAACGTTCTGATTACAGAAGTTCCATTTTTAAGTATTACTCCAAACGGTTCACTGTTGCTATAACCTCCTCCATTAATGGAATAGGCCCTCAGGTTGTTTATGTCGAAGTACTGCTTCCCCGGAAGTTTCACCGTGCCTTCGGCTGCCGGGGGTACCGCCTGGTCGTTCACTTTAACCGTCAACCCTCCTTTCAGGTTATTGAGCACGCGGCAGTCATCCATCTGGACAATTACAATGGTATTGGTTTCACCGGCGACAAATTCTTTACTGAAATCCGTGGTAAAGTTTGCCCCCGCCAGCTTACCATCATTGGCAGGATTGTAGTAGCCTTTCGGGTGCTTGGAATTAAAGATCATCATCCGTGCTCCGTCATCCACGTATCCAATGGTTACGGTAAGCTTCTGAATTTTAGGGCCATCGGGAATAGCCATGAACGTTCTGAAATACGTAAAATCAACCTGCTCATAGCAAGGTAGCACGGAACTCTCTGAAAACTCAATCTCATTCTTGGCATTCATGGGTGCCTTTTCCCACTTCGGATCATCTTTTACAGGTATGATTGCTAACGGGTAAGCCACTGGATTTCCATGCATGGACTTCAAATCAATGTTTTTACTTTTTAAATCGATGGCACCCTCCCCACGGTTCATTTGCCAGGGATTGTAAGCGACATTTTGAGCGGTAGCCAGGGACGAAACGAAAAACGGTAAGGCAGCCAGCAAGATGTAAAACTTTTTCATTTCTTTGAATTTGACAAGTTAGTGCTTACTCTCATTCGGGATTTTCGGCTTCCTCCCATCATTAATCGGTTGATGTGTTCCGCTAACGACATCGCAAAAATCCCCCACTTGGCGTGGTTTTTTCCGTCAATCAAGTCGCATTTTCCGTCAAATTAACGGGAAAGGCCGTTTTGGCCCCCAAACTTAGTTTTCCAGCACCTCGGAGGGCAACTTACCGAACCGCGTTCGAAAACTCCGGGTAAACGAGCGGGCATCCTCGTAGCCTACCTGAGCGGCTACCTGGCCAATGGAGTGACCGCTGCGGCTTTCCAGCAAACGCCGGGCTTCTTCGAGCCGCACCGCCTGCACGTACTGAATCGGCGATAGCCCCGTCAGCCGTTTCAACTGCCGCAACAAGGTGGAATCGCTCATGGCGAAGTGATGGGCCAGTTCCGGCACGGTGAGCATGGAGTCGGCCAGGTGTTGCTGCATATTGTGCTCAAACGTTTCCAGCCATTCCCGGTCGGCTTGCGACATTAAAGGGCGGGGCGAATCGGTCGGCTGCTCATTGGCGACGGCTTGTTGGCGGGTAGCCTGGTTGGCAAGCAGGTTGTCGATGCGGGCCAGCAGTTCTTCTTCATCGAAGGGTTTGAGCAAGTAATCGTCCACGCCGATTCGCAAAGCCCGTAGTTTGTTCTGGGCATCGGCCCGGGCCGTGAGCATGATAACGGGAATGTGGCGGGTGGCATCGTCGGCTTTGAGCCGTTCGAGCAGTTGGTGGCCGTCCATGACGGGCATCATCAGGTCGGAGAGGATGAGCGATACCCCCCCGTCCTTACCGGCTGTCCGCAACTGGTTCAACGCGGCCTGCCCGTTTTCGGTGGTCACGACCTGGTAGATGTCTGATAAAATTAGGCGGATGTACGCTTGCAGATCGGGGTTATCTTCCACGACGAGGATAGTGGGCTTGGCCGGGCGCAGCGCTCCCCCTGTTTCGCCGGTGGTCAAGGCCCGCAGTAAACCACTCGTATCGCCTCTGCTTCCTGTCGGCAGTAACACACTCGTTTCACGGTGCGAGCTGCGGGCATTGGCAGGCAGGATGACGACGGGGAAGACCAACCGGAAAACCGATCTGGTGCCAAGTGTGCTTTCTACGTCGATTTTTCCGCCAAAAAGCTGGACGTACTCGTGGCATAGGGCCAGGCCAATGCCCGTGCCACCCTCGGCGGGTTTGTCGGGTCGGGTGGTTTGGAAGTAGCGGTCGAAGAGGTGCGGCAGGTCGTCGGGATGAATGCCCGGACCGGTGTCGGCAATGCTCAAGTGCAGTCGGCCATCGGTCAGGGTCAGCGCAGCAGTTATCTGGCCGCCCGACGGGGTAAACTTGAACGCGTTGGCGAGCAGGTTGCTCAGGATCTGGCGGCATTTGGCTTGGTCCAGATTAGCCACGGCGTCGTTGGGTACGCTGATGTCCACCGAGTAGTGCAGGTGTCGGCTCTCGGCCAGCGACTCGAACTGGGTGAAGTGGCTGCGAAAAAAGGCCGCCAGCGGGGTCGGCTTTTCATTCAGTTCCATTTTGCCCATTTCCAGTTTGCCGAGGTCGAGGATGTCGGTGATCAACTGTTCGAGTTGTTTACCGTTCCGTTGGGCGAGTTGCAACAGGCTGGCCTGCCTTTCAGTTAGTTGGTTTTCGTTGAGCAGCGTACCGATGGGGCCGAGCAGTAGGGTAAGCGGGGTACGTAACTCATGGGAAACGTTGGCAAAGAAGCGGGACTTAGCCGCATCGAGGGTTTTGAGTTGGGTGGCCTGAAGTTGAATGAGAGCGTTTTGTTCAACCAGTTTTCGTTTGGCCTGCCGCTGTTTTCGATAGCCGAAAAACAAGCCCACCGCCGAGACCAGAACCAGGAACAAAATAATAAAGGAAAAGCGGAGCTGATTCTCTTTCAGGCGCAGGGCCAATTGGTTCTCCTCAAGCTGTTGCTGTTTGTCTCTGTTCTGATAGCGTGCCTCTATTTCAATGATTTTGTGTCTAACATCTTTTTCTTTTAAAGCCAGCTCCATCTGATAGCCTTTCTGCATGTTTACCAGCGCAGAATCAAACAATCCCATCTGCCGGTAAATCTCACCGCGAAACCGGTAAGTACCGGCGATGGTTTCGTGTCGTTCATGACCTTCGGCAATGGCCCGATTGGCCGCCACAATCGTGGAATCATTGAAAGCCAGGGCTTGACGGAAGTTTTTACGTTGAAAATGAAGGCTGGCAATGGCTCCAAACATGTAACTACAGCCGGTGTGATCGCCCAATTGTTGATAGCGCCTAACCCCTGCCTTGCAATGATGCATCCGCTCGTTTATGGACGATTCGGGCAACAGCATATTCAGTAACATATGGCCGATGGCTTCTTCGAGGATTAACCCGTATTCCGGTGCCGTATTGAGGGCTTCCCGGGCAAAAAATAGCGCGACCTTTTTATCCCCGTACAGGCGTTGCCATGAAGCCATACGGATGGCGAAATAGGGATACAACGAATTCAACCTATAGCGATCAATGTCGGCTTTGGTTAGCTTCAGGTGTTCGTTGCTACTTTCTTTAAGACCGACTTTTTCGTACAATAAGGCTATTGCCAGACAGGCTCTGGCATGAATCTCACGAAGGTTTTTTTCGTTGCTCTGCTGTTTTACACGCAGCAATTTTTTCAGAGCCAGCTCTTCCTGCTGATCCTGCTCAAAGGCTACGGCTTCCGCTAACTGTGCCCGGATACCGAAAGGCGTGTCGAACTGGCCACGTGCTTTTAGTACCTTTAGCAAATTGCTGGTAATGGCCCTGGCACTATCGTTTCTGAATGCCCGCAAGTGAACTTCTGCGCGGGCCAGTTCCCGCTCCAACGCCGCACTCGGGAAAGGAGCCGGTTGGGCTTTCAAGTCGGGGAAATTTCCCAACCCTAAAATTCCAGATAAGACGAGTACGGCCAGAATGCAGCGGTAGATTTTTGCCATAGCAGAGGAGTAGGTACTGGCTGATAGGTGGCAACCAACTTACGGCAAAAGTAGCAAAGAACCAATTAGGGCTTTTATCCCTCCCGGCGCAAGGTTAGCCGAGCGTTCCACGCCCGGCGTATTGGGTACCATTCAATCCTGGAAGTTTGCAACTGCCTGCCTCACCCCAGAATCCGCTTCAAACTCGCCAGAATCACTACGATACCCACCAGAATCATTAGCGCTTTGGTCGGGATTTTGCTGGCCAGGCGGGCGGCAATGGGCGCGGCAATCATGCCACCCAGAATCAGCCCCAAAATTACCTGCCACTGCGAAAACCCGATGAGAAAAATAAAGGTCAGGGAGGAGGAAAGTGAGATGAAGAATTCGGCCAGGTTGACAGACCCAATCGTGTAACGCGGATGCCGCCCGGAGGCGATGAGCGTGGAAGAGACAATCGGCCCCCAGCCGCCGCCGCCCACCGAATCCATGAAGCCACCAAACCAGGCCAGTGGGCCAATCATTTTTACGTTTTTCTTTTCCTGACGCTTCACCAGGGCTTTTTTAATAATGAGAACGCCCAAAAGTAGGGTGTAGCCCGATACCGCCGGTTTCACAAACCACATATATTCTTCGAGCAACGATGAAAGCAGATAAGCGCCCAGAATGGCCCCGATAACGCCCGGAATCAGCAAGGCTTTGAATAATTTGGAATTGACATTGCCAAACTTTAGGTGCATATACCCCGAAACCCCACTGGTGAATACCTCCGAGGTGTGGACACTCATACTGATGACCGCCGGAGAAACGCCTAAGTTGGCCAGGAACGTTGCCGCCGTTACGCCGTAAGCCATGCCCAGCGCACCGTCGACCATTTGGGCCAGGAACCCACCCAGAATGTAAAACAGAATGTCGGGCGTGATGGACGTGAACGCCGTCGTGACGTTTTCCAGCGTCAGGAATTTGAACAACAAATGCCCGACAACCATCAGCGCCAAGGCATTGAAAACGTGGATGACGACTTCGGCCCAGGTACGTTCCCGTTTCCAAAGGGTGATGATCGCCTCCTCAAACGGATTTTTGCGTAAGGGTTTCCTGACCGGTACCGGTTGGGGAGGGGTTACAATTTCGGGAGTTGACTCCATGAAAGACGGCTTATTTCCTACAAATATAGTCGACTGGTTTTCAATCTACTAAAATAGTAGAGTTTTGTTTTTGTGAAGGTTTATCGACTGTCAGGAGCGCCAGAAATCCCACGTAACGAACGTTCTTATTCCCTTTCGGGTAGAAAGTATATATTTATAAGAACCTTAAGATCAGCACCTTGCTTCGTAGCGTAGGGTTTAAATGTATTGGTTCACGAGGGTATACACTGGTTAGATTGCGCCAACTTTGCCAAAGGCTACGCGCCCCGGTTCTAAAACTTTGGCAAAGTTTCGGGTACAACCTCGTGAAC
>JAJAZB010000277.1 GCA_026785975.1 Cytophagaceae bacterium
CGAAACGGACGTTTCCAGAAAACCACCGTGTACAGCACTTGCATGACCAGAAACGCCCCCAACCCAGCCAGGAAGCCGTTTTCGAGCATCAACAGCACGTCGCCGAGCCAGGCAAAGGCGAGCGCGGTTTGGAAAAACACATCCTGCCGGGTGCGGTGACCGCGCGTTTCCCGAAAAAAGTAAAGCGACAATGCCGCGAGCAGAGTCGGTTTGGTCAGGCAGTGCAGCGTGGGGCTTTCCGGCAGGCGCGTTTCGGAGTAAAATTCGAGGAGGGCAAGGGCGGTGTAGGCGAGGAGGAAAGGGAGCCGTTTCAAATGCTGGTTGGTTTGGTAATGGTTTCAACCCAAACGTTTTTGTCATGGCTCCGGCCATGACAAAAACGTCAGAACAAAAAGTTCAATAGTCGACTCTCACACCACCAGCAACCCCGCCCGGATTACTTTCTTATCGATTTTACCAACCGAGGTTTTGGGAATGGCTTCCACGAACGCGATGGATTCGGGAACCGTCCATTTGTTGATCGTACCCCGTTCAACGAACGGTTCGAGATGGGCCTTGATATGCTCGATTGTGGCTTGCTGACCGGCTTTGAGGACGATACTGGCGTGGGGGCGTTCGCCCCATTTGGCGTCGGGAATACCCACCACGGCCACTTCCTGCACGGCCGGATGTAGCCCAATCAGGCTTTCGAGGTCGATGGAAGAAACCCACTCGCCGCCCGTTTTGATGACGTCTTTGATTCGGTCGGCGATTTTGATGCTTCGCCGGGCGTCCATCGTGGCCACGTCGCCGGTGTGGAGCCAGCCGCCGCGCCAGAGTTCTTCCGACTTTTCGGGTTCCTTGAAATACCCCTGGGTCAGCCACGGTGCCCGCACTACAACTTCACCCATCGTTTCGTCGTCGAGCGGCACGTCATTCCCGGCCTCGTCGACCACGCGCAAATCCACCAGCACCGCCGCCGTACCCGTGCGGGTGCGGGCCGCGACCTGGGCGTCGGGATCAAGGCGGGCTTTGTCTTGATTGGATAGGTAAATCGTGGTGAGCAGCGGGCAGGTTTCCGACATCCCGTAGGCCGTGACCACGTCGATGCCCCGTTGCAGGACGGCTTTGGCCAGCGATTTGGGCAGCGCCGAACCGCCGATAATAACTTTCCAGCCCGACATATCGACCGCCTGCGTGGCCGGATGACTAACGAACATTTGCAGAATCGTCGGGACGCAGTGGGAGAGCGTCGGTTTGTGCTGCATGAATAATTTAAGCGTCATTTCCGGCTCGAATTTACCAACGAACACTTGCTTCATGTTGAGCATCGTGGCTAAAAACGGAAAGCCCCAGGCGTGAACGTGGAAAAACGGCGTCAGCGGCATATACACGTCGGCGTTGTTGATCCGGCAGGCAGCGGCGGTACTGCTGAAATTAATGGCGATGGCCAGCGTGTGCAACACGATTTGGCGATGGGTGAAAAACACACCCTTGGGGTTGCCGGTGGTACCGGTGGTGTAAAACGTAGTGGCTACGGCGTCTTCGTCGAAGTCCTCGAAGTCGTATTCATCCGACGCTCCGGCCAGCAATTCCTCGTACTCACCGGCTACCGGGAGCGTCGTGTCGGGCATCGGTGTATCCTCGACGGCAACGATGACTTGCCGGACGGTCGTAAACTGGGCGGCCAGTTGGGTGAGCAAGGGTACAAAATCGGCGTGGGCAATGATGACGACATCCTCGGCGTGGTTGATCGTGTACAGGATTTGCGTCGGGGAAAGCCGCCAGTTGATGGTGTGGATGACGTGGCCGGTCATCGGAATGGCGAAGAAACTTTCGAGGTAGCGGTGGCTGTCGTAATCCATCACGGCGATGGTTTCGCCGCCGTTCAGTCCCAGGTTTTTGAAGACGTTCGCCAGCTTCGCTACTCGTTTATGCAACTCAAAATAATTGTAGCGCGTCCGGTCGCGGTACACGATTTCGCGCTCGGGTTCGAGCAGTTTTGAGTTGTTCAGCAGGCTTTTGATGAGCAGTGGAAACGCAAACGCGTTGGAAGCCGGGGCAATTTTTCGGAGGTTCATGCGAGGTTTTGCTAAAAATTCCTGACCAGAGTTATTGATTTTCAAAACTAACGAAAAAAGCCCTCTGGCGTGCCACGGATGCGCAGGACCTGAGCGCGGGGTCCGTGCCACGCCTAACGGCTTTTCACCTGTTCCAAAATCCGCAACTGCTCCACCACTTCCTCAGGTTTCACCAGCAATGGTTTTTTTTCGACGATCGCTTCGTATAAATTTTGGAACAACAAGCCGAAATTACCGGCCTCGGTTTCGAGTTTTCCCCGGAAGGGTACTCCGGCCAGTTCAGTGTTCAGAATGCCCCACTGACTTTCCGGTTCTTTGCCGAAACCGGGCGTACCGGGTATCGCACCCGCCTTGAGCGTGTCTTCCTGCACGTCGAGGCCGTACTTGACAAACGAGCCTTTCGTGCCGTGCAGCACGTAGCGGGGGCCAACTTCGCGCACCAGTAAACTCGCCCGCAACCGAACTTTCAACGGCCCGTAATCCAGGCGTACGTCGAAGGCATCGTCGATGTCGGTGCCTGCGCGTTGGGTGAACACCTCGCCGGTAACGTGCTGCGGCCGGCCGAAAAGCACCAGCGCCTGATCGAGCAGGTGCGAACCCAGATCGTACAGGATTCCACTGGCGGGGCCGGGCGTTTCCTTCCATTTTTTGGGATTCAGAATCGGTTTGTACCGATCAAAGTGCGCTTCGTAACTCAGCAAATCGCCCAACCAGCCGTTTTGAACAACCTTTTGCACCGTCATAAAATCACCATCGAAGCGACGGTTCTGGTACGCGCTCAACACCCGGTTTTGCTGCCGGGCCAGCGTAATTAGTTCCTGCGCTTCGGCAGCGGTAGCCGTCATTGGTTTCTCGACCAGCACGTGTTTCCCGGCCAGCAAGGCCCGGCGGGCGTAGTCGAAGTGGGTTTCGTTGGGCGTCGTGATGCTGACGAGGTCGATGTCCGGGTCGGCCAGCACGGACTCGAAGTCGTGCGAGACCTGCACCCAATTGTAGATTTCCTTCGGCGTGTTGGAGCCGGAAGTGACGACGGTTTTCAGCCTGAACTTCGGATTGGCAACGATAAACGGAGCTTGCAAATAGCGGCCAGACAGGCCAAAGCCAACGAGGGCGACGTGGAGGGGCATGGAGAAATATTTTCCTGCAAAGATGAGCGCGATTTTTAGAATGAATCATTGCACCACCTCGATTCACGAAGCCAGCGCGAGTTGCTGCAATTCCAGCAAGTCAGCCTCGGTTTCGGTGATGGCCGGAGAAGTTGAATCGTAAAATTGCCCGACCAGTTGCCGCAAAAGTCGGTAACTGGCTGGTGAAGCCAGCTGAGGGCTGGCCAGTTCCTTCACGAGTCGGGCAAAAAGTTTGTCTTTGCGGGCGACGTATTGTTCCACCATAAAATTATCGTCCGCCAAGCTGTGATGAAGTTTGATTAACTCGTCTGTTTTTTTGACCTCCTGAATCAGGTCGTGCAGTTTTAGCATCCGGGCATTTTTCATGACTCGTTCGATGAAAATGTTAATTCCAAAAATCCTTTCGGATGAATAACGCCCCGGCGGTTGCGCTCAGTTTTGTCGAACTTATCCATCCAGTAAGCGCGGTCACCGGCAAAGAGTGCGTACAGCCGATGGTCGGACGGAAAA
>JAJAZB010000278.1 GCA_026785975.1 Cytophagaceae bacterium
ATTGAACTCCTTTCCGAAAACGATACGCTTGGTGAGTTACAGGAAAAAATGGAGCAGTACCTCAAAAACGGCGTGCGGCTGGGCTGGCTTATTGACCCGAAGTCCCGGCAAACGCACGTGTACCGGCCTGAACGAGAACCGGAAATTCTACCGTTTGAAAAGGCCTTAAGCGGCGAAGACGTGCTTCCAGGATTTGAGCTAAACGTCGCGCGGACGTTGGAAAATTAGCGTAGAACCTGTTTAGGGTTTCAGTTGTTGAGATGCAGGTGCTTTCCAAACCTTTTTTTATCAACTTTTTGTCATCCCGACGTAGGAGGGACCTTGCTGGGTGGCTTAAATACAAGGTCCCTCCTGCGTCGGGATGACAAAAAATTTTGTTTGCCAGAATCCTAAACAGTTTCAACAGCAACGTTTCATTCACCACTCAAGCCTCATTCCAGTTTTTAACCATCCGCGCCACCAGTCCGGGAAACCAGCGTTTCAAATAAATCCCTAAAATCTCTTTCCCACCGGGATAGACCTCCAATTTCCCGGCTTTTACAGCCCGGACAATCTGCCGGGCGCACTCTTCAGGCGTCATGCCTTTTTCCTGATTCTGGTCCATTTTGCCGTGCTGGGAACCGTCACCGTGTAAGGCATTTTTGGAAACCTCTGTGCGAATGTAACCGGGGCAAGCAATGGTTACACGCAGACCCAAATCCTGATTCTCGGCCCGCAACGCATCGAAAAATCCGCGCACGGCGTGCTTGGAAGCCGCGTAAGCCGAGCGTAGCGGCGTGGCCACGTAGCCTGTCACACTGCTGATGACGACGAAATGGCCCTGTTTTCGCTCACGCATCGTGGGTAAAACGGCCTTCGTGAGCGCCACCACGCCGAAGTAGTTAACTTCCATAATTTGACGATCCACGTCCAGGCTGGTTTCGTGAATGAGCGAGCGCTGGCTGATCCCGGCGTTTTGCACCACGATATCAATCGCGCCGAACGTTCGCAGCACGGTTTCCACGGCAGTGGGCAGAGAAGCCCCGTCGGTCATGTCGAGGGGTAGCACGAGCACGTTGGCATCGGGTAGACCGGTGGCGGTTTTCACGCGCTGTAATTCGCCGGCGCGGCGGGCGGAAAGCACGAGTTTTGCGCCTTGTCGGGCAAATTCGTAGGCCAGCGCCTCGCCAATGCCGGAGGAAGCCCCGGTGATCCAGACGGTTTTTTGTCTGAGGTTTTTCATAAATTTTGTCTGAACCGCACGGCGGTCCGCCGCGCGGTTCAGACATTTTTTCAACTCCAGGTCCGGTCGTGCGAATCGGCTTTGTCCCAGTCGGTTGTAGGGGCAAACCATTGTTCGCCTTTTCTCAGGAATTTTTTAGCCGCTTCTTCGTTCAGTTCCACGCCCAGCCCCGGCTTATCCGGTACGCGCACGAAGCCCTGATTCACGATGGGTTTTTCGATTCCCGTCACGATGTCTTCCCAACCCTGCACGTCGACGCCGTGGTGTTCCAGCGCCACGAAGTTCTCGGTGGCGGCGGCGCAGTGGATATTGGCCATCATACAAATGGGGCTACCGGCAAAGTGCATGGCCATCGGAATGCCGTGTTCTTCGGCGTAATCGCCAATCTTCTTCGTCTCCAGAATTCCCCCCGACGAAGCCAAATCCGGATGAATCATGTCGATTGCTTTCGCATCGATCAATTTCATGAATTCTTCCTTCAGAAAAATATCCTCACCCGTCAGCGTCGGCGTTTCGAGGGCATCGCTAATCTGCTTCCATTGATCGGTGTAAAACCAGGGAACCAGGTCTTCGAGCCAGGCCAGTTGGTACTTTTCAATTTTATTACCCAGGCGAATGGCCGTATTTATGTCAAAATGCCCGAAGTGATCGGCGGCCAGCGGCACATCGTAGCCAATGGCACTGCGGACCTGATCCACGTACTCAGCGATCATGTCCAGGCCCTTGTCGGTAATCTGAATCCGGGTGAAGGGGTGCTTGGTATTGGCGTAACTGCCTACCACTTTTTTCACTTTGTTTTGCGGGTCAGACCACTGATTCCTGAAATTCCACACATTGGCCCCCACCAGGGTGCCGGGTGTGTTGGCCAGGAGTTGGATACCAAAGTCCATTTTCAAAAACGTAAACCCTTTGTCAAGGCGTTCTTCCTTCATTTTTTTGGCAAATTCGGCGGCATTACTTACCTCGGGCGTATCAGCGTAAATCCGGATTTCGTCGCGGTATTTGCCGCCCAACATTTGGTAAACCGGCACGTTGAAGGCTTTTCCGGCCAAATCCCAGAGGGCCATTTCTACCCCGCAAACGCCCCCGGCCGCCCGGCCGTGGTTGCCGAAGGGTTTAATGACTTTAAACAACTGCTCCACGTTGCAGGGATTTTTGCCCAGCAACCGGCTCTTGAGCATGAGCGCGTACTTGGCACTGGCCCCATCGCGAACCTCACCCCAACCCACCAATCCCTGGTTGGTGTCGATCCGAATGATGGGACTACCGAAGGGTACGCCCTGCAGCACGGCCACCCGCAAATCGGTGATTTTGAGGTCGGAGGGCTTCGAGGAGCGGTTAACTTTCTGGCTGATAAATTCGGTTTCAGCCGCTACGTCGTTGTTGAAAAGCATCCCCAGCGACAAACCACCGAGGGCGGTTTTTTTCAGAAAATCCCGACGGTCGGGGGCTGGATGAGGAGCGGGCGGCGAAACGATTTTCGACGCGGGTAGTTTGAAACGGTCGAGGATGTTTTTCATGGATAGAATAGGTTTAAAGCACATTAAATTTCGGGCAAAAGGTACAATTTTTCAACGCAAATGTCCCAAAAAACCTAACTTGCCTCTGAAAAAACAGGCAAAGCAGGATACCAACCGGGTTTCCAACCGGGTTAGTTTGAGTTGCTTTGCGTTTAAACCTCTACCTTTTTTAATCTATGAAAAAAATCTATCCCATCGCGTTGGGCGCAGCAGTGCTGCTACTCCTGGGGGCGTTGGTGCTGGCCCTGTTGGGCCGGGGCGCGGCTACCGATTGGCTTGTTATCAGTGGGTTGCTCGGCCTGGCCCTGGGTATCCGGCAATTTCCTACCTACGCCAGCCTGACCTTTACGGTGCTGATTGTGGCGTCGGTGGCGGTGGCGTTGTACCACCCGGAATATTTGCTGAAATGGGGAAATTTTGAGTTGAAAAGCCTCATCGTACCGCTCATGCAAATCATTATGTTTGGCATGGGTACGATCATGACCGCCGAGGATTTTCTGGGGGTTGTAAAAATGCCGAAGGGCATTATCGTCGGGCTGATTGCCCATTACGTCATCATGCCGGGCGTGGGTTTCACACTGGCCAACGTGTTTGGCTTTCCGGCTGAGATTGCGGCGGGCGTCGTGCTAATTGGTTGTGTACCAAGCGGTTTGGCGTCCAACGTGATTTGCTACATTTCGCGGGCCAATGTACCGCTATCGGTGTCGGTCACGACGGTTTCCACGCTGATGGCCCCGGTACTGACGCCCGCGCTGATGAAACTGCTGGCGGGGCAGTTCGTGCCGGTGAGTTTCACGGCCATGATGTTCGACATTTTGAAAGTGGTCATTGCCCCCATCGTCGTCGGGCTGTTGCTGAACACATTTTTTCCGGCGTTTGTCAAAAAAATCAAGAACCTGCTGCCGCTACTTTCGATGGCCGCCATCGTGCTGATTGTAGGCATCATCACCGCCACCGGTCGCGACAAACTGTTGAGCATCGGGCTGCTTTTACTGGTTAGCAGCCTGATTCACAACCTGACGGGTTATTTTCTGGGTTACTGGACGGGTCGGCTGACGGGCCTCGACGAAAGCTCCTCGCGCACGATTGCCATCGAAGTGGGTATGCAAAATGGCGGATTGGCTTCGGCACTGGCCCTACAGATGGGCAAGGTCGGAACGGTGGGCCTGGCTCCAGCTATTTTTGGGCCGCTGATGAATACGACGGGTTCGATACTGGCC
>JAJAZB010000279.1 GCA_026785975.1 Cytophagaceae bacterium
CCCCCAACAAAAAAAACAAATTACATTTTTTGGGCGGGGGGGGCGCCGCCCGCCCCCCGAGAGGGGAGCGCAAAAACGAAGACCGGGGGGAGAGTATCTGGGGTAACGATCTGATTGCCAAACTAATGCCTCTGGCAATTATTGGCTTCATTGGCTACGCCATCTGGGATACGTTTGGCAGTATGGGCAACCAGCGGCACATCATCGAGCAGCCCGCCGACATTCAGGCCATGAACTGGGACAACGCCAAAGTGGTGAAGAAGTACGCCGAAGTGACCAACAAGCGCACCCGCCTGCTGATGGAGTTGCGCGAGGCCAACGGGCAGAAGGAACTGCTGGATTTTAACCAGGAAACAGCGGCGTTTTGGGATAAAATTGACGTGCGCAACCGCCTGATCAAGCCCGCCGGGAGCTTCGATGTCCAGGTGGATACCTACACGCGCGACACCACGCTGACGCTGCGGTTTGAATAGATTATAGGACTTTCGCTTAGCCTCACCCGCGCGGCTAAGCGAAAGTCCTAAGATTAGCTCAAGTGGTGTGCCAGCGACCTGCAAGTTTGCCTGACGATAGCCCACCACTTGAGTTAGATTAGCTCCCCGGTTTGGGGGCGGAAACTGGCCTAAACCCGGCAATGCCGAAGGAGAGAGGCGTAAGTTCGGGCGATATGCCTCGAACTTACGCCTCTTTTTTCGCCCGCTAATTTTTGGAGAAAAAAACAGGTTTATCCGGCCATCAACGCCTCCCGAGGTTCGTTAATTACCAACTGGGGCCGCAGCCGGATGTGATCGGGCGGGTGGGCCACTGCCGGGGATTCGATCAGCCTGAGCAGCAATCCAGTAGCCTGAGCGCCCATCGCGTAGGCGTGCTGCTCGATGGTGGCCAGCGGCGGGCAGTCGAGGTAGGCATTCATGGGGTGATTGCCGAAACTGACCAGCGCCAGGTCCTGGTTGATCCGTAGGCCCAGCGCCCGCGCTACCCGGCCCGCATCCAACGCCGTGTAATCGTTGAACGCCACGATGGCCTCGGGCCGAGGTTGCAGCGCCAGCAAAACACGGGTAGCCCGTTCGGTGGTCGGCGTGGTCAGGTCGGTGGTTTGGATGTACCCGGCTTCAACGGGCAAACCGTGCCGGTTCATAGCCCGCAGAAAGCCTTCGCGCCGCTCGCCGCTCGCCTCCAATTCAGCGGGGCCTTGCAGGTGGGCAATTCGTCGGAAGCCTTTTTCAATCAGAAAATTAGTGAGTGCTTCGGCTCCGGCCCGCGAGTCGCACGTCACGCTGGGTGCCTTCACTTCCGTTACGGGCCGATCCATCAGTACGAAAGGCACTTCCAGTGCGGTCAGTTCGTGAAGGTGCTCGTAGGTGGTTGTGGTGCGGGCAACGGCGATTAAAAGCCCGTCGACGCGGCTGTGGGTCAAGAGGCGCACCGCCCGTTTCTCGTCATTCACTTTTTCGTGCGACGGGCAGATCGTGAGCAGGTACCCCCGCTCAGTGGCTATTTCTTCGATGCCTTCGAGGGCCTGAATAAAAAACGGATTGAGCAGGTCGGGCAGGATAACGCCCAGCGTGTAGCGGCGATTGGTTTTCAAACTCAGGGCGTTCTGGTTGGGGATGTACTGAAGCCGTTGCGCCAACGCCTGAACACGCTCGCGGGTGCGGAGGCCAATGCTGGGGTGATTTTGCAAAGCCCTGGACACGGTCGAAATGGATAATTTCAATTGGCGGGCAATTACTTTGATGGTGACGGGGAGTTTTGACATAGCGGTTGTCGGGTAGGGTAAAAAAAAAACAAAAAATACGCAAACGATTGCAAAGCCCTACTCAATCGTTTGCGTAAGCTACAACCGTTTCTTTATATAATCTTAGGAAGTCCAAAAATTTTTCTATTTGTCATTGTCAAAGTAGCTTTGAACGAAGCATGGTTCTTCAGGATTAAGCTTTCAACTCTTCGTTCACCGTCCGTTTTTATTCACTACCCATTACCTAAACCAAAAAATAATTAGATGACAACACGATTTACCGAAGAAAGAGGCTTCGCCCCACGGGTGAACTCTCTTACGGCAGGTTGGCTGTCGCCGCGCATCACGGCGTGGCTGCTTTTGCTGCAACTGGTGGCCGTTGGTGCGTTTGCGCAATCCCGGGTTTCGGGCAAAGTCTCCGACGAACTGGGCAATGGCCTGCCCGGTGTGAGCGTCAGCGTGAAGGGCACCACCACGGGGGCCGTTACCAACGCGGATGGAGCTTTCGCCGTCGACGCCAACCGCGACGCCACCCTGACCTTTTCTTACGTTGGCTACCTCGGTCAGGAGGTACCTGTCAATAACCGCAGTACAATCAATGTTAAGATGGACGTCGACGCCAAGTCACTCGGCGAGGTGGTCGTGGTGGGTTACGGTGTGCAGCGGAAGGAAACCATTACCGGCTCGGTGGCTACGGTCAAGGGGACGGATCTGGTTAAATCCCCGGCGGTCAACCTGTCTAACTCCATCGCCGGTCGCCTGGCGGGGGTAGTGGCTGTGAACCGTAGCGGCGAACCGGGGGCCGACGGCTCATCCATCCGCATCCGGGGTTCCAACTCGCTCAACAACAATGACGCGCTTATCGTCATCGACGGGGTACCCGCCCGGGCCGGGGGGTTCGACCGCGTCAATCCTGCCGACGTAGAGAGTATCTCAGTGTTGAAAGATGCCGCAGCTGCCATTTACGGCGCACGGGCGGCCAATGGGGTCATTCTGATTACAACCAAACGCGGCAAGACGGGTAAACCTCAGCTTTCGTATTCATTCAATCAGGGTTTTGCGCAACCGACGGTTATCCCCAAACTGGCCAACGCGGCCCAGTACGTGGGAATGCTTAATGATCTGAACATTTATGAACTTCCCGTCAGTGAATGGGCCGATGCGACCAAGGCCTACGAGACGACGGGCACGTTTACCCGGCCCAACGGGCAGGTGCGCAATGCACCCTTCTCGCCGGAGTCGATTACTAAATATAAAGATGGTTCCGACCCCTGGGGACACCCCGACACGGATTGGTACGCCGCCACACTCAAAACCTGGTCGCCCCAGGCGCGACACAATGTGCAGTTGAGCGGGGGGACGGATAACGTAAAGTATCTGGCTTCGCTGGGTTACCAAAACCAGGACGGATACTACAAAAAATCGGCGACCGGTTACAAGCAGTACGACCTGCGACTCAATCTTGACGCAAATATTAACAAGTACATGCATCTGGCTATTGGCCTGATGGCGCGGGAGGAGGTCCGCAATTACCCAACCCGATCGGCCGGTTCCATTTTCCGGATGCAAATGCGCGGCAAACCGCAACAACCCGCCTTCTGGCCCGACGGTCGGCCCGGCCCGGACATTGATAACGGGGAGAATCCCGTGGTTATCACCACCGACCAGACCGGATATTTTATTGACAGACGGGATTATTTGCAGAGCAATGCCCAATTGGACATCAAGATTCCGGGCGTTGAAGGGCTGAAATTTTCTGCCAACGCGGCGATTGACAAACTTCTGGGAAACACCAAGAACTGGCAGATTCCCTGGACATTGTACGAGCGGGGGACCGGATTTGAGGCTGACGGCGTAACGCCTAAACTCGTGCCCAGTCGGCGCGGCCCGGCCGAACCCCAGTTGAACCAGGGTACCAGCAACCAGTTGAACATCCTGCTGGGTGGTGTCCTGAATTACGAGAAGAAGTTCGGTGACCACGGCCTGACGATGCTGGCGGGTATCAACCGGGAGACAATCAATGGCGAGAATTTCAGTGCCTTTCGGCGGTACTTCCTTTCACCGGCCATCGATCAATTATTTGCCGGGGGTGATCTGGAGAGGACCAACTCGGGTGGAGCCTTCGAGCGGGCGCGTTTGAACTATTTCGGTCGGGTGGCCTACAACTACAAAGAAAAATACCTGGCCGAGTTTCTGTGGCGTTACGACGGTTCCGACATTTTCCCCGAGAAAACCCGTTACGGCTTTTTCCCCGGCTTTTTGGCGGGTTGGGTAGTTTCGGAGGAAAATTTCTTCAAAAACGCTGTCCCGGCCATGAATTTCTTTAAAGTGCGGGGTTCTTGGGGGCAGTTGGGCAATGACCAGATTGCGACCTACCAGTACCTGACTACCTACGGCTTCCGGAGCTACATCATCGGCAACGCCGAGACAAAGACACTCTTTGAAACCCGCGTTCCAAACGAAAACATCACCTGGGAAGTGGCCACTAACGCCAACATCGGAGTGGAAGGACAGTTTTTCAACAATAAGATCAATTTTGAACTGGACTTCTTCAGCAACCTGCGGAGCGATATTCTGTGGACCCGGAATGCCTCCGTCCCGCAGTCGACGGGTCTTTCGTTGCCTGCCCAGAATATTGGTAAGGTGCGTAACCGGGGATTCGATTTTACCGTCGGCTACAACGGACAGGCTGGGGAGTTTAAATATAACGTGAGCGTCAATGGTGGGTATGCCCAAAACAAAATCCTGTTCTGGGACGAAGCCCCCGGTGCCCCCGAATGGCAGCGCACAACGGGTATGCCTATGTTTACTTACAGCGCATATCAGTACGACGGGGTGTTTAAAGATCAGGCTGATATCGACGCCAAATCCATCGATTACAGCGCCATCGTTAAAAACCTTCGTCCGGGTGACATGAAGTACAAGGACTTCAACGGCGACGGTAAGATTACGCCCGACGATCAGGTTCGTACTACTGCTACTAATATTCCAAAGTTCCAGGGTGGGCTTAACATTGGAGCGAGTTACAAAAATTTTGACCTGAGTATTCTATTTCAGGGTGCCGCCGGGGCGAAGCAATACGTTAGCCTGGGTGAGTCGGGCAACATTGGAAACTACCTGCTCGAAGTGTACCAGAACCGCTGGACGGTTCAAAACCCCAGCAGCGTACACCCGCGCATTGCCAACCGGAGCGATCAGTACTACTCCGGCAACAACACCTACTGGTTGCGTAGCACCGACTACATCCGTCTGAAAAACTTCGAGGTGGGCTACACCCTTCCGGGTCTGCTTACCAGCAAGGTCGGCATCAATACACTACGGGTGTACATCAACGGACTGAACCTGTTCACCATCGACAAACTGAAAGTGTACGATCCGGAGTCGAGCAATGCAACGGGTCAGTATTACCCGCAGGCACGGATTGTCAACAGCGGTCTGACCCTCACATTCTGATCCGTTTAACCTGAACAACCAATGAAAAAATTCATAAAAACAGGATTTACGCTCGCGGTTTCCGCGCTGGCGGTCATGAGTTGCAACGACGATTTTGTCAATACAAAACCGTTGGGCGAAGTCTCGGAGTCAGCCGTGTGGTCGGATGCTGGCCTGTCCGAAGCATTCGTCACTGAGATTTACGCGGGACTGGGTAACGGGGGCTTCGATGAGCAGCAACTTGCTTCGCTGACCGACGAAACCATCTTTACTCACCCTGGCCGGGGTATCACGACGATCACCGAAGGGCGTTCCAATCCCGCCGACATCGGCTGGGTAAACGGTACGATCAGCTGGCCCAACATGTACAGCCGCATCCGGGCCGCCAATCTGGCCCTTAAAAACCTGGAAAAGCCGCAGTTTACCAACCCCCTGATGGCTGAGCGGCTAACCGGCGAAGCGAAGTTCATGCGGGCGTATTACTACCACCAGTTAGTGCGGTACTTCGGCGGCGTTCCCATCATCGACCGTCCGTATGAGTTAGGCGAAGCCGACTACCTGGCCCCGCGCAATACGATGGAGGAGTGTATCAACTTTATCGTGAAGAATTGTGACGAGGCCGCCAAACTACTCGATGGCAAATCGCTGGCGGCGGGCCGGGCTTCAAAAGCGGCCGCTTTGGCGCTGAAATCCCGCATCCTGCTCTACGCCGCCAGCGATTTATACGACGCAACAACGGCCAAAAGCAAGTCGACTACCCACGCGGCATTCGCCAAGCCGGAATTGATGGGGTACGTCGGCGGTAGCCGCGCTGATCGCTGGCAGAAGGCCCGTGACGCCGCTAAAGCCGTGTTGGATCTGACTGCTTACGGCTATCAGACCAACCTGACGGCCCCTGTTACGAAAGACGAGGGAACGGCCAACTACATGAGCATGGCCATGGCGCGCAACGGTGGTGAACGGGAACTGCTCTTTGCCCGCTATTTCATCAACGCCAAGCAGGAAGGTGGCGGGCGGCAGGGCCTGTTCAATGGTCCCAATGGCTACAACAACTGGGCGGGAAACACGCCGGTTTCGCTCCTGGTCGATGACTACGAGATGATGGACGGCACCAAGTTTAGCTGGAGCGATCCGACTAAAGCAGCCATGCCCTACGCCAATCGTGATCCGCGTTTTTACAGCACGTTTCTCTACGACGGTGCGCCCTGGAAACCCCGCACCGCCAGCGTAGCTGCTAAAGATCCGGCTAACCAGATTCAGACGGGGCAGTACGAAGTCCTGGACGGCACGAGTAAAAAAGTAACGGCCTTTGGTCTGGACACCCGCAAGAGTTCGGTGGAAGACTGGAATGGCAGCTATACGGGGTATTACATGCGCAAGTTCATCGATGCCAACCCGGCCATTGTCGATCAGAACACGTGGCAGCAAGTGCCCTGGCCGGTTTTCCGCTACACCGAGGCCATGTTCAATTACGCCGAAGCCCTCCTTGAACTGGGGCAGGATGCCGAGGCCCGCACCTGGCTCAATAAAATCCGGTTCCGGGCTGGCATGCCCGCGCTGACCGAAACGGGACCGGCCCTGAAGGAACGGTACCGCAACGAAAGACGGGTTGAAATGGTTTTTGAAGAGCAACGCTACCACGATGCCCGCCGCTGGATGATCGCTCCGGTCACGCTCAGCCGCAAAGCCAATGGCATCAGCATTATTGGCACGTTGAAACCGGGTAAATCGGTTACGCTCTACAAGTACGATCCGACGAGCTACGACTACAATTACAAAGTCATTGAGATTGACCCCGGCAAAGAAAACCGGGCTTGGCTCGATAAAATGTACTTCCTGCCCATCAGTCGGGACGAGATAAACCGGAACAATAAACTGGTGCAGAATCCGGGATACTGATCAGAATTGACGACGACTCATTAAAAACCCCGTCCCGAGTACTCGGGACGGGGTTTTTTGGTAATTTTCCCTTTCATTTTGTACAAACGTGCTCATTTCACTTCGCTATTTGCTACTTGCCTTAGTTCCAATCGGGATGATGTCCTGCGGCGGTTCCTCATTATCGGAGAAACAAACCACTGCTGCCCCCATCGAACCGCCCCTGTTCACGTTGATGTCTGCCGAACAAACTCAGGTCGATTTTAGCAATACCTTGTCGGAGGGTCTCAACACCAATATTTTGATGTACGAGTACTTCTACAACGGGGGGGGCGTGGCCGTGGGCGATGTCG
>JAJAZB010000280.1 GCA_026785975.1 Cytophagaceae bacterium
AGGTGAAGTATACTTTCTCTTTAGGTGAAACTCTCTGCTCATAATCAGGCTGTTAAGCATTAGCAAAACGACTACTGGCAGGCTTCCCACAAAAATTGTTAGAGAACCAAAATTAATAGCAAGCCGACAATTGACATCCAATGCATATTTTTCATTTTTGGTTCTTTAGAAATGGCCTATAACGTTCGAGGCTTGACGCAGTTTGTGAGCATAGCGAAACAAATTGCGTCAAACCGACAGTTAGGCGAAGTTCTGCTCGCTGGCAGAAGTTGACAAGTTGAGGCCCAGTGAGAACGGAACCAGCCCTGGAAACTTATGGCCGTAAATGGCCGATTTACGCCGTTATTTTTCAGGATTTGCTACCACCTAAGATGGCCTGAAACACCGACAGAAGGTCGGATTTGGCAAGCTTTTTTAAGCGATTTGCTTCGAAAGAGCCGTCTTTCAGCGAATCCCATTCGCAAAAGCTTGCCAAATCCGACCTTCTGTCGGTGTTCCAGGCCATCTCTGCCGCCTTCAAAGCTGGGTTCGTTCGGGGACTCAATTTCGCCCCAACTCGTAAATAGACGTATGTTTGCGCCTGTTCTACAAACCTAACTGCCAGAAACCGCTTCCGCAAATTTTTCGTTAGATATTAATTAAACTATTATTTATCAGCGAGTTATGCGTAAAATTTACCTAAAAAAATACAAAATGCGCAATGGTCGTCAATTCTTATTGCTTGTTTTTCAACAATACAAAATGCGCAACGCGCATTTTGTATTGTTTTGTAGGAGCAGGGGTGGTCTCGGGGCTTCTCATAGGCTGTCCAGAGGGCTTTTTTACGGGGCTTAAACGGCGTTTGCCCCAAGTTGTTCGAGGTATCTTACCTCGTACCGCCAATAATCGTCGCGGATGCCGCGCGGTTCTATGAACGACGGGGCGCGATAGCGGCCAATGTGCGGCAAAGGCTACCGTATTACTGCTAAAATCCTGCTACAAATTGGCCGCGAGCAATGATAGGAAATTCAGTTTTCAGCCTCAACGCGCTTCCCAACTCCCAATGCTACAAACTTCTGAACAATCTGTCAAGCCGCTCCTTCACTTTTTGCCAAATTCCTCTACCGGGCCAAAATAAAAGTGGCCAGTGAAGCCACCAGCCACTTTTATTTTAAACCGACACACGATACGTTACCGCTTCGTCCCCCAAACAATCCAGGAACCGTAATTGAACGAGACGTGGTCGCCGCTCATTTTTTGCTTGGCCAGGTCGTACACTTCGGTCTTGATTCGGGCCTTTGTTTGTTCATCGGCCTTGCTCAGGGCAAAGACCACCGGGGCGGCAATCTCGGTTTGGATGGTCCAGAATTCGTCGGGATTCTGGTACACCACCTGCACCATCTGGCGCAAGTTTAGCGAAGCGTAACTTGTGCCTGCACATCTTGGCAGTTTGTAACCGTTAATTCCATGGTCCACAAACCGAGGTAACGGGGTTTAGGGCGTCCTTGCCTAAGCCTCAGCCCATCAAGGACGCCCCAAACCTACCAAACTTCTTAAAATTTCCAAACCACAACCTACACCCCCACGTACACCCGCCCTTCCTCCACTCGTACCGGGTAGGTTTCAATCGTGTATTCTTCCCCACTCAGGCAGACGCCGGTTTGGAGCGAAAAGGTCTTTTTGTGAAACGGACAAGCCACTTTAGGTTCGCCCGCCTGCGAGCCGATCATGCCGCGCGAAAGCACCATTTGCTGGCGGTACGGGCAGAGGTTTTGGGTGGCAAACCACTCCCTGCGCCGGGCGAAGTGAAAAATGGCAATCTGGGTGGGATTTGAGTTCATGAATTTATGGTTTGAAGGTTTGAGGTTTGACAGGGTTTGAAGGTTTGAGGCGGTCCGCCGCGCGGTTTGAAGAAAAGGCAACAGTTTTTTAATCGCACTGTGCCCCGAACCCTGTCAAACCTTCATACTTCAAACCCTAACTCTTCAAACCCAATTAGCCGCTTTTACCTGCTCGCGCAGGGGGGCGAATTCTACCGTTGGGTCTTTCTCTTCGGGGGCGTTGACAAAATGGCTGAAGCGCTTGCGGATCGCAGGGTTTTCGATGGCTTCTTTCCATTCGCACTGATAGCCCCGGATAAGTCGCTCCATATCGGCTTCCAGCTCGGCGTTGAGGCCCAGCACGTCGTCGATCACCACGGCTTTCAGGTACGACAAGCCGCCTTCCAATTTATTGAGCCAGGGGGCGGTGCGGGTGAGCGGCTCGGCGGTTTTGATGTAAAACATTAGGAAACGGTCGAGGTATTTCACTAAGGTTTCCCTGTCGATGTCGCTGGCGAGCAGTTGGGTGTGCTGGGGTTTGGCCCCGCCGTTGCCGCACACGAACAGGTTCCAGCCCTTCTCGGTCGCGATGACGCCAAAATCCTTGCTCTGGGCCTCGGCGCACTCGCGGACGCAACCCGACACCCTTGAGCTTGTGCGGAGCGCGAATGCCCTTGTACCGGTTCTCGATTTCAACGGCAAACGTGACCGAGTCGTGCAGACCAAACCGGCACCAGGTGCTTCCCACGCAGCTTTTTACGGTTCGCAGGGCTTTGCCGTAGGCGTGGCCGCTCTCGAAACCCGCCTGGATGAGTTCGTCCCAGATGAAGGGCAAATCGTTGAGGTGTGCGCCAAAAAGGTCGATGCGCTGCCCACCCGTGATCTTGGTGTACAGCCCGTATTTCTGGGCGACCTGCCCGATGGCGACTAGTTTTTCCGGCGTGATTTCACCGCCGGGGATGCGCGGCACCACGGAGTACGTACCGCCTTTCTGAATATTTGCCAGAAAACGGTCGTTGGAATCCTGGGCGATATCATTGCCTTTGTCGAGTATCAGTTCGTTCCAGAGGCTGGCCAGAATCGAGGCCACGGCGGGTTTGCAGACCTCGCAGCCATCGCCGTGCCCGTGGGCGTCGGGAACGTCGTTGTAGGTGCGCTGGCCTTTGATTTTTACCAAATCGTAAAGTTCCTGGCGGGTATGGGCGAAGTGTTCGCAGAGCACGTTGCGCACGTAAATGCCCTGGGCTTTCATCGTGCCCTGAATCAAATCCTTCACCAGCGGTACGCAACCGCCGCAGCCGGTTCCGGCTTTGGTGCAGCTTTTCATCACGTCCATCGTCGTGACGCCGTTTTGTGAAACTTCGTGGCAAATCGCGCCTTTCGTGACGGCTTCGCAGGAACAAATCAGCGCCTCGTCGGGTAAGCCCATTACGCCCGCAGCACTGGGTTCCTCGCCCCTGCCGCCCCGCGCACCGAGCATCAAATCTTCCGGGTTGGGCGGGAGAACGGTGCCATTTTTCACGGCCTGTAACAGCATATTGTACTGCTCGGCATCACCAACGAGGATGCCGCCGAGGAGCGTTTTGCCGTTGTGGCTGACGTTCATGCGTTTATAAATCCCTTTCGACGTGTCCTCGTACACGATAGTGCGGCACTCGGTCGCGAAAGGATTACCGTAACTGGCCACGTCGACGCCGATGAGTTTGAGCTTGGTACTCATGTCGAATGGACTAAAAACAGACGAAGCCCGCCCCGAAGGGTCGGCGGGGGAGGCCTTCGGGGGGGCCGTCAGGTTTCTGGCTACCACCTCCGCCATTTCGTAGCCGGGGGCGATCAAACCATAAATCATCTGGTGGGCCAGGGCGCATTCGCCGATGGCAAAAATGTTCGGGTCGGACGTCTGGAAGCGATCATTGACTACGATGCCGCCCCGTCCGCCGACCTCGAGGCCGGAGAGTTTCGCTACCTCGTCGCGGGGTTTGATGCCCGCCGAAATGACCAGCATATCGACGTCGAGGGCCAAACCGTCCACAAACTGCATGGCGTTGATAACGCCCTCACCAACAATTTCCTGGGTATTTTTCGACAAATGAATTTTCAGGCCCAGCGTTTCCAACTTAGCCCTCAAAATATCCGAGCCGGCCTGGTCGATTTGCCGGGGCATCAGGCGCGGGGCAAATTCGATGACGTGCATTTATTCCAGACCCAAATCGAGCAACGCCTTCGCCGCCTCCAGCCCGAGTAAACCGCCGCCAATGACCGCGCCTTTCCGCGCCCACCGGGAACCTCCGTTCCGGGAACCTCCGTTCCGGGCATAGTCGCGCATCATCTCCAAGTCTTCGATGGTGCGGTACACGAACACGCCATCCTTTTCGACGCCCGGAATTGGCGGCACGAAGGCCCCGGAACCCGTCGCCAACACGAGGTAATCGTATTGTTCGACGAGGCCGTGGTGCGAACGCACCGTTTTGGCCGCCCGGTCAATATCGACAACCGGATCGGAGAGGTGAAGCGTAACGCCGTTTTCGGCGTACCACGAAGCAGGTGCCATTGTGAGATCCTCGGCGGTTTTTCCGGCGAAAAACCCGGAAAGGTGAACGCGATCATAGGCTGGTCGCGGCTCTTCGCCAAAGACGATGAGGTCAAAGCCAACCCCGCCGGACTTGGCGAGGAGCTTTTCGCATAACTTGTAACCCACCATGCCGTTTCCCACAACGACAACGCGGGTGTTGCTGCTCTTTTCCATGAAGAGAGTAAGTTGAAATGTGACTGTTTTCTACGTGTTCGATTTCCCTCCAACTTCCTGAAATGCGTGGTTTTTACCCGTTTCAAAAAGCCCCCAGCGGAGGTTTTGGGAGTGTAATTGCACTCCCCCAAGAATTACTTTAAATCATGTTGAATTGGAGGCCGTAACCCAAAATTTAAGCATTACAACGTTACGATACATTCCGTTGGATTACGATCGTGACGCTGAAAGTAGAGAAGACTATTTATTCCCTTTCGGGTGATACTCTCGCTCCGACGCGCAGTCCCTACGCTACGGAGCAAGGTGCTGACCTTCAGGTTTTTAGAAATATATATTCTTTCACCCGGAAGGGAATAAATACATTAAATGAAGGCTTACTTAATGAATTACAACGGGGGGCGAAGTGTTTTTATCGAATGCGATTGTCATGGAAAAGTATTGTTTAAGGGGTTGCATCGAAAATTTCAGGACTTCAAAGAAAGACATTGAGGAGGTTATAGAAATAATAGTTAGAGAAGGGGAGAAAATGCACCGAAAGCTCCAGGAGAAATAGAAAACTGTGGCAATGAAATAAAAATAGGACGGTCCGCCGCGCGGGTGAGGTTAAGCGAAAGTCCTAAAGAATATGCTTGGAAAAATTATTGGGTTTTAGAATCGAATTGATTCAACATCAAGCCACAGTTGGTCCATAGTACCCAAGCTCCCCACATTGTTCGAGGTGGGTCACCTCGAACTGCCAATCATCGTTGCGGACGCCGCGCGGCCTTGCTTTCCCGCTGAATCGGGTCTAACTTTGATTTAAAGAAAATCCGTTTGCAGCAATGGCAACGACCCTAAATCTCAACATTCCCCTAACTGTACCACAACTGGCGGCAATCCTGCGGGAACAATTGCCAAAAAAAGACCGCGAAACACTCGTTGACCTGCTCCAGGAGGACGAACCCACCCTTGAGGAAATCAAGGAAGGTATCCGCGAGGCGGTGCGCGAGGTGAATCTGGCCAAGCAAGGCAAAATCAAATTGAAATCAGCCCGCGAGTTTTTAAATGAACTTTAACGTTTCGCTTACCGGGCGATTCCAACGGATGCCAAACGGCTCTACAAAAAGTTCGTGTCTCTACAAACAGCCCTATCTGAACTGATTGACTCGTTGGAAGAAGACCCGGTTCAGGGCCATTCGCTGGGTAAGGGGTGCTACAAAATCCGCCTTGCCATCCGCAGTAAGGGCAAAGGCAAATCGGGCGGGGTGCGGGTCGTTACGCACGTTCACATTGCGGGCGAAAACGTGTACCTGCTGACAATTTACGACAAGTCAGAAAAAGGAGACCTCACCGATGGGGAATTGGAAGAACTTCTTGCCGAAATCGAACCCTGAATCTCAGCGCCGCAATACCGCCCGGTGCCAGGTTCCAATCGGAAAACTCTGCACGGATGGGATGTCTTCGCCGCCCACTTTCTGCCCGCCGGTGGTGCTCACGGCGGTGTCTTTGCCCGAAACAATCTCGAAAATCAGTTCATCGCCGCGTCGCTCGTAGCTGGAAAGCAGCCGGGTGCCCTGCACGGTAAACTCGCTCAACAACCGCCCGTCGAGCAGGTAGGCTTCGATGTTGATGCTGTTTTTCTCGTCAAGCCGATACTGGCCTTTCGCCCGGTCGAGGATGAGGAGTTCGTAACGACGGCGACCTTTGGCGGTGTCTTCGCCGTAAATCAGGGCAAACGTCCAGCGCAACGAGTCGGCGGTGGGGGCGATTTCTACGGCCATCGGCACGGTTTGGGCGATGCCCTTCGCGTTATGAATCTGTAAGGTGCCGCGCCAGTAGCCTTGCCAGCTTTGCGGGAACGATTGGGCACCAGCCGTAGAAAAAAGAAGGGTCAACAACCCGACCAGGTATAAACTTGACATACGCAGGAGTTTTGCAAAAGTTGATTAAGATTCCTCGAAACAGCAAATTTTGTCATCCTGACGCAGGAAGGATCTGGTTGGGGTCTGCTATTGAGGCCTGGTGATAATGCCATCATTCCTGCTCCCCCCAACCAGATCCTTCGTACCTCAGGATGACAAAATTCGGTTCCGGAAGTACTTCCGGAACCGAATTTTGTGAATTAGCAAAGCGAGTATTTACCAAAAAACAACTACGCAACCACCAGCGCCCGGACCGTCACCGGTACCCCATTGAACGCCGTTACGCCAGTCAGTTCGTCCATCATTCGTTCATCGGTGAGATCGTTGATGCTGACCCCGGCGTGTTGTTGGGCAATGTCGAGTTGAATCCCTTTCCGTCCGTGGCCATAGCCGTGGGGCATACTCACCACACCCGGCATCACGGTCGCGGTGATTTCGGCGCTAATTTCCACGCTCCCCACTCGTGAGTTCACCTGGACGGTTTGACCGTTTTCAACCCCTAACGCGACGGCGTCAGCCGGATGAATCTGGAGGGTGCAGCGATTGCGCCCTTTCACCAACCGTTCCGAATTGTGCATCCAGGAATTGTTGTCGCGCAGGTGGCGGCGACCAATCAGCAACAGTTCGCCGGGAGCGAGGCGGTACGTTTCGAGGGCTTTTTTGATTCGGGGTAAATCCTTCGTCAACAGGTCGGGGGCCAGGTTGATGCGTTGATTGGGTGTCGTGAGGCGTCCGGGCAAACGGGATTGCAATGGACCGAAATCAATCCCCTGCGGATTGTCTTTGAGCGCTTGTAACGTCAGGCCCGTTTTGCCGTAGGGTCCGAATCGCAAGCCCGTATCCAGCTTAGCTTCAGGGTTTTGCGGTTTAGGTATTTCTTCAACGCCTGATTTCTCAACGGCTTCCAGCCTCAGGCGGAGTTCGTCAAAAATCTCCCAATCGTATTTCGCGCCCTCGGCCTTTTCGTAAAGCGGCTCCGAATATTTGGCCGTGTTGCGAATCGCCAGCAGGTGAAATGTCGTGTCGTAATGCGCCGTTTCGAGACCCGTCGCCGGGGGCAAAATCAGGTGCGCGTGGCGGGTGGTTTCGTTGAGGTAAATATCGAAACAAACCATGAAATCGAGGCCCGCGAGGGCTTCGTCCAAC
>JAJAZB010000281.1 GCA_026785975.1 Cytophagaceae bacterium
CCTCACCCTGCTTCCCCCTTTAAAAAATTTTTTCTCGTTTATTATATTAATTTTTATAATTAACCACCAATAAAATTTTAAAACCCGGGCCAAATCGTGGTACACACAACTTCAGACTAATTATTCGGACAACCGCAGCCATTTTTCTTGCGGAACAATCCCAGAAATCCGCCTTTGCGATTGGCCTTGTACCGCCGACGTTTTTTGAAGATGCTCTCGCCGGAGGCGGAAACGCTGGTTTTGGCGGTTAAAGACGACGCGGGAGCTTCGATGACCGGAGTCAGCAGCCCGAGCGCAAAACCAAGTAACAGCACCTTTTTCATCAGAAAGTTATTTAGTTAAGCAAATAACGAAAATACCGGCGGGACAGGGTGCCTCGCCGGTATTTTTTTGTGCCGGTCATCCAACCGGTAAACAATTCACAACAATCTTTTCTTCAGGTACTCCGATGACAATTTGTACGCATCGGCGGTTGCTTCCTTGTCGTGTTTGGGGTTGCTGGGGTTGGCAAAACCGTGAACGGCATCGTACATTTTAACCGTCACTTCTTTGCCAGCGGCTTTCATCGCTTTCTCAAATTCCGCAACAGTTGCGGGCGGAATTCCCTGATCCTGGCTACCAAAAATGCCCAGGACATCGGTATTCAACATTTTCAACTTTTCTACGTCGCGAACTGGCATCCCGTAATAAATCACGCAGGCCACGGCCTTCTGCCCTTCGAGGAGTGCCGAGCGTGGCGACCATCCTCCCCCAAAGCACCAGCCGATCGAGGCGATTTGGGCGTTGTTACCCGCCATGTCCAATGCGCCTTTCACGATGTTTTCGAGGCGTTCAGGACTCGCCGAACTCATCAATTTCCCGGCATCTTCCCGGGTGGTTGCCACTTTTCCATCGTACATATCGAGGGCCAGCACGTTGACTTTCCCGTCGAGCGAGTTGTAGTACTTCTCGGCTTCCTGCTTGATTTGGTCGTTGAGTCCCCACCATTCCTGAAAAACAAAGAGGTATTTCCGGGAAGGCTTGCTGGCTTTCAGTGAAAATCCGTTGGCCATTTTACCGTCCGGCGTCTTGAACTGGACCATCTCGCCGCCCGCCTTGCTGGTAAAGTGAAAGGGTAGCGGATTTTCGTGCAATAGCTGAAATTCTTTGGTACTCGCCAGCAACTGCATCTCATCCGGGGCTGAGGCCGCCGAGGTGGTGTGGCAAACCGGTATCGGTTGTGTCGACCGCTGATCGGTTTGCGGTGAGGTAAACGAAACGGCCAGCAAAACGAGGAGTACAATAAATTTTTCCATAATCAATCGCGTTGAAACGGGTTTGGTTCTCGGTGTAAACCTCGGGCCGGGCCGTTATGTTTGGCACCCCCAAGGGTGATTTACACCGTTTTCAACTCAAAAATCGTGATTTCGGGCAAAATTCCAACTCGCCCCGGATAGCCCAAATACCCGTAACCCCGATTGACGTACAGCCGCTGCCCGCCTTGCTCGTACATTCCGGCCCATTGCTTGTAAACGTACTGCGCCGGACTCCAGCGAAAACCCGGAATTTCAATACCGAACTGCATCCCGTGCGTGTGCCCGGCAAACTGCACGTCGATGCCGGGAAACTCCGGGCGGACCTGCGCGTCCCAGTGACTGGGATCGTGGGAAAGTAGCAGTTTGACGGGGAAATCTTCCGCCCCGGCGTAGGCTTTGGCCAGGTTGCCGTACTTAGGCCAGCGGCCCGAACCCCAGTTCTGGATGCCGATGATGGCGATTTCGTCGCCGTTTTGCTTCAGCGTCGTGTGCGTGTCCATCATCAGGTTCCAGCCGAGTAGCTTGTGGGCCTGCATCAGGTTTTGCAGGTTCTGACGCTTGGCCGTTTCGCTTTCCCAGGCCGCGTAATCGCCGTAGTCGTGATTGCCGAGGGTGGAAAACACGCCGAGCGGTGCTCTGACTTTCTCAAAAATTGGAAGGTAATCCCGCACTTCGTCAGCACGGTTGTTGACCAGATCGCCGGTGAAAAACACCACGTCGGGTTTTTCGGCCAACAACATTTCCACGCCACCCTTCACGGCGGTTTTGTTGAAAAAACTACCCGAGTGAATGTCAGAGAGTTGGGCGATTTTTAGCCCGTCGAACGAGCGGGGCAAGTTTTTAAGAACCAGTTTCACCCGCCGCACCCGGTAATCGTGCGCCCCCGAAATAATGCCCCAGGTCAGGCTCACGACCGGAATTGCCCCGACGACCATTGCGGTTTTCGCCAGAAACTCCGACCGGGGAATCGCATTCCGGGGAATCGCATTCGATTGCGTATCCACCGATTTTTCCTGAAAACGCGAAGCCACCCATTTTCCCAACCGAATCAAATCGTCCACCAGCAAAACCACGACGACGAGCGTTTTTGACAAATAATTGATGAACAATCCAACCATGATGCCCATCCGCAGGCGCGGGCCGAGCAAGTCTGTCGGCGCGAAGTGGTAGAGAAAAAAGGCCACGAGCGTCACAGCCGTGACGCTCCAGTGGGCGTAAATCAAGACCCGCTGGGTAGGGCCGGAGAAGTGCTGCATGGCCGTTTTCAGGGCCTGGAGTACGTACCAGTCCACCACCAGGAACAGAAGCGCGGCGAGGGGAATGATGATGAGTTTATTCATTATCTGCGGATTGTCTGAACCAGGATTGGCCCGGATTTAAGGATTACCAGGATGGGTAGAATGCATTTTTGCGTAAGTCCTGTTTGAAAATCATAAAAATCAATGTGACAAATTTTGTGAACTATTCCCTTTTGGGTGATACTCTTGCTCCGTAGCGTAGGGACTGCGCGTCGGAGCAAGATGCTGATCTTCAGGTTTTTAGAAATACATATTCTTTCACCCGAAAGGGAATAAATCCCTGTTTTTAGACAGCCCCTTACCCTACCCCGACGCTACACCAACTCCACCTCCCGAACCGCCGCCGCGTCCGCCACAATCTTTGGCGGTAGCAATTTGTACATCACCGGCGTGACCAACCGCGAGAGCAGCGTCGACGAAATAATGCCGCCGATCAGCACCAGCGCCAGGGGCGAGTAGAGGTCGGAGTATTCGATGACCAGCGGCAGCAACCCGCCGATGGCCGTCAGCGAGGTGAGTACGATGGGCACGAACCGGATTTCGCCCGCCTCGCGGATGGCTTCTTCGAGGCCCTTGCCCTGGGCGCGGAGTTGGTTGGTAAAATCGACGAGGAGCAGGGAGTTTTTGACCTCGATGCCCACGAGCGCGATGAGTCCGATGGTCGCGGTGAACGAGAGCGTTTCGCCCGCAAACAACAAGGCCAGAATGGCCCCGACAATCCCCAACGGAATTACTGAAAGGACGATGATCGTGCTTTTAAAATTGCCAAACTCCAGAATCAGTACGCTGATAAACCCAAACACGGCGATGATGATAATAACGCCCAGCCCGCCGAAGCTCTCCTGTTGGCTTTCTTTTTCGCCACTTACTTTAAAGTGAAACCCTTTCGGAAAAGCGAATGCGCCCAGTTTTTGTTCCAATTGCTCGTTGACGCGCTGGGTGTTGTACCCCGTCCGGAGAAACGCCGATACGGTTACGTAACGGGCTTTGTCGTAGTGCCTGATTTGGTTGGGGGAAGTTTCAAACCGGATGTCGGCCAGTTGGTTGAGCGGTAAGGCCGTGCCCGTCGCGCTGTTGACGTACAATTTTGAAAACACATCGTAGCCTTGCGCCCGGCCTTCACGCCCGACCGACACGTTGATGGTGTGGTCGTCGCCGTCGTCATCGCGGTAGGTGCCCACGTTGAGGCCCGCAATGCCCAGCCGTACCATGCGGTCGATCTCGGCGACGGGTACGCCCACCAGGCCCGCCTTTTCTTTATTGATAATTACTTTCAGGTCGGTAGGCTGCACTTTCAGCGGGTTGTCGATGTAAATCGTACCCTCCGTTTTGGCCAGAATCGTCTCGACTTCAGCGGCTACCCGGCGGAGCGTGTCCAGGTTTTCGCCGTAAATCCGGTACGCCAGCGGGGCCTCGACGGGTGGACCTTGCTCAAACGCCTTCACTTCGATTTTAGCGCCGGGGTAACCTTCCAGTTTCTCGCGCAACTCATCGATCAGGGCGGCTTTTCCCCGCGACCCAATGTCCGTGGTTTGAACGAACAACTGCGCGTAGTTTTCGGCCTCGTTACGCGGAATTTCGTTGTAGTAAATCCGGGGATTGCCCCGGCCCACGTTGGTCGAAAAGCTTTTCACGTCGTGCGTACGCCGCACGATTTCCTCCACGTACCGCGCCGCTTGTTCGGTTCGGTAGAGATTGGTACCCACGGGCGTTTCGATGTTGATCAAAAACATGGGTTTTTCTGAACGGGGAAACAAGCTAAAACCCACTCGGGGAATCAGCGCCAGCGACCCGGTGAAAATGACCAGCGCGACCACGAGCATAGCCACGGGGTGCCGAAGTGCCCAATCGAGTGCCCGCCCGTAACTTCCCGAAATGAGGCGTTTCATACCGCGCAAAATGGCGTTGCCGTTCGGGTTTTCGTGTTTCGCCAAAATCACACTCGACAAAAAAGGCACGATCGTCAGGGCCACGATCATCGAAGCAAACACACTGGTAATCACCGCCATCGGTAAACTACGGATGAACGCCCCCGCCGCTTCGGGCAGGAAAACCAGGGGTAAAAAAGCGAAAATCAGGAGTACCGTGCAGCCAACGACGGCCGAACTGATTTGTTTGGTGGCTTCGATGGCCGCCCGTCGGCGCGAGTAGCCGTTGCGCAAAAATCGTTCGATATTCTCGACGACCACGATGCTATCATCCACCAAAATACCCAGGGCGACGATCATCCCGACGATGCTCAACTGGTTGATGTTGAAGCCCATCGCACTCATCAGCGTGAGGCCGATGGCCAGCGAAAGCGGAATCGAAATCATGACGACCAGCGAGGCGCGGAAACCCAGCGGCAACAGCGTGACGAGCACGAGGAGGATGGCGATGCCGAAGTCTTTGGCAAAGCGGCCGAGGCGGCGGTCGACGCTGTTGGGCTGGTCGAAAACGCGGACGAGATCAATGCTTTTGGGCAGGGTTTCCCGAAACGATGCCTCGACCGGTTCCACCTGGTCGCGGACTTTGATGATGTTTTCGTTGTCTTTCTGACTGACAGTGACGAACACCGAGCGGTGCCCGTTGAGGCGGGTGATGTGCTTTTCGTCGTCGTACCCCACCGTCACGTCGGCGATGTCTTTCAACTGCACGATTTTGGTGCCGTTCGAGAAAACAATCGTGTTCTTGATTTCATCGAGCGATTTGTAATCGCCGGAGGTTTTGACGTTAAATTTCTTCGCGCCCAGGTTGACCGAGCCGCCGGGAATGTTGACGTTTTCGCTCTGAATCGCCCCCAGCACCTGATTGACCGGAATGCGGTCGGCGGCCATGCGGTCGAGTTTGAGGGTGACGTTGATGCGGGGTTCGGGGTAGCCCCAGCTTCGGATATTTTTTAGCGTTTTGACTTTTTCGAGTTCTTCCTCAAAATCGTCGGCCCGCCGCCGCAACACGTTGTAGGGCACGTTTTCGCTCACGAGCGCCCATTGGTAAATATTTACGTCCGAGGGGGTGAATTTCTGAATGCGGATGTCGGCGACTTCGGCGGGCAATTCGCCGCGCAAACTGCTGACTTCGCGCACGATTTCCTGGTACTTTTCCTCGGGGTCGGAGTCAAATTTGTACTCGACCCGGAGTATGGCTAGCCCGTCGTAAATGTCGGTGCGGATGCGCTTGACGTTGTCGAGTTCCGAGAATTTCTTCTCGGCGGGGTCGGCCACGAGTTGCTCCATGTCCTGCGGGTTGGTGCCGGGGTACACGATGGCCACGGAAAACTGCGGCGACTGGAAGTTAGGGTCTTCGCCGCGCGGCATATTGAACAGCGAATACAACCCGAGCGAGAGCACCGCCAGAAACACCACGAGGGTGAACTGGTAGTTTTTGACGGAAAATTCGGAGAGATTCATATCGGTAGCTCCGACCTCCGGTCGGAGTAGTTTGGTAGAAAAGTGAAGATTGGGGAATCGTTGACGTAAGCGGGCGCCGACCAGAGGTCGGCGCTACCGCACCACTCGTATTTTCACGCCATCCGTCAGGTACGCCGAGCCGTCGGTGATAATTTCGCTCACCCCGTCGAGGCCACTCTGGAGGTAGGCTTTGTCACGGTCGAGGTAGGCCACTTTGACGGCACGGCGACGGGCTTTATCGCCCTCCGTGACGTACACGAAAGCATCCTGGTTGGTCCCCTCGATAAGCGCATCGACCGGAATCGCCGTCAGCGCGTTGCGCACCGCCGGATAAATCAACACGTTGGCAAAAATACCCGTCGCCATGCGCGGCGGTGCGGTCGATAATTTCAGTTCGACCTGGTAAAGACCCGACGCCTGATCGGCCCCGACCGAGAGGTTGCTCAGCACCGCCGGAAACGATTGGCCCGGATAGGCGTCGAGTTTCACCTCGGCGCGGGTACCTTCTTTGAGTCGTACCCAATCTTTGTCGGCGACTCCCGCTTTCACAATCCAATCGCGGCGGTTGGTCGCCGAAAGCAGCAACACGCCCGCGCCGGGGCTGGCCAGTTCGCCTTCGTTCATCAACTTCTTCATAATCACCCCGTTGGTTGTCGCCTGGATTTGCGAAAAACCCCGGTTGTACTGGGCAATGTCGAGGTTGTTTTTGGCGACGTTGAGTTGGGTCGTTCCGTTTTGTACCTGTTCGAGCGTCGCCACGCTGTCGCGATACAAGTTTTTGGCCCGGCCCAAATCCCGCTCGGCTTTCTGCAAGGCTTCGGTTGCCTGTTGCACCTGGGCGTTGATTTCGGTGAGATTCAAGACGGCCAGGAGTTGCCCCTTCCGCACCGCATCACCTTCCTTGACGTACATTTTCTGAATGATGCCGCCCGTCTTGAACGAAAGCCGGGCTTCGGTTTCGGAGGCGACCAGCCCGGAGGCTTTGATGGGTTCAGCCGAACTGGCCCGGCTCACCGACACCAGCCGCACCGGAATGACCTCATCGGCGAGCGTAACGGAGGAAGTTGGCTCTTTTTTGTCGCCGCAACCCGCTAAGAGCAGGATTAGGAGTAGGATAGTGATTTTTGTCTGAAACGCGCGGCGTACCGTCATGATTTTTAGGATTGAAAGGATGAAAAGGATTAGTCTTTTCCGCTCGCTCCGTAGCGTAGGGTTTAAACCGCCGACGCGCAGTCCCTACGCTACGGAGCAAAAAATTTAAAGCCCCCTTCGGGGTGGTCCGACATATCGGTTGGGGGCCTTTAATTGAAAACGTATCCCGCCCGGACCCGTTCCAACTCAGCCTGTCGGATCCAGACATCGTAGAGGGCGATAATTTCCTGTTCCTGGGCTGTCGTTATCTGGGTTTGGGCATCGAGCAGTTCAATGAACGTCGCCTGGTTTTCTTTGTAGCGGCGAAACAAATCGCGGTAGTAGCGTTGGGCTGTTTCGGTTTGCAACCGGCGGCTCCCGTACACGTCCCGCGCCGAAAGGAGCGAGTTTTCGGTGGTGAAGGCTTGCAGTCGGAGTTGGTCTTCCACCTGCTCGGTCTGGGTTTGCAACTGCAACAAATCGGTCTGGGTTTGCCTGATTTTCAGATTGTTACGGTTTCCGGCGTAAATCGGGATATCGAGCGAAATACCCAGCAGCGCGTAACGGGTATCGTCGTTAAAATTCCAGTTCGTGGCCTGTGAGCCGAGGTCGAGTTGAGCGCCCAGCCGGGGAATTCGGAACGATTGATTCAACTTAAGTACCGTCTGGTTGACGCGCACCGCCGATTTTAACTTGTCCAACTCTTCGCGGGTTCCGGTCGGAATTTCGTCCAGTTGAAGTTTGCGAAAAGTGGAGTCCACCCCAATCGGCGTATCCAGGTCTTTGTTGAGCAAAAAATTGAAATAGGCTCCGGCGTTGCGGCGGTTGTTTTCGGCCTGCGTGATCTCGGCGTCCATTTTGCCCAGTTCGTTTTTCGACCGGATCAACACCGTCGGGTTAGCCATCTGATTATTGACCAGCGCCTGGTTGACGCGCTGACTTTCCAGCAGCAAGGTGCGCGTATTTTGGTACACCCGAATGGCTTCGGCGGCCTTGAGGTAGGTGAAGTAGGCCGTTTTGATGTCCTTCACCAACTCGCGTTTGAATACGTTCAACTCGGCGCGTTGGAGCGTAATCTGTTCCTGGCGAATGCGGCGGTTGTAATAAATCTCGGCGTTGACCAGGGGCTGGGTCACGCGAAAACGGGCGTCGTAAAAGTTTTTCGGGAAAAACTGTTCGCTGACGTTTTCGATGGTGGGAAAACGGTCGGTTTGGGCCAGTTGGTTGAGGGTACGGTACACGGGGTTGAGCAAATCGCCAACCGGAATGGCGATGCGCCGCCCGCCCGCCGACGTGGTGTAGCTGGCCCCCAGGTTGACGCTGGGCAAAAACAGGCTTTTTGCTTCGTCCAGACTGAGCAAAGCTTTTTGCAAATTGAACTGCTGTTGCCGGATGGTCAGGTTGTTTTGCAGACCGTCCTGCACGTAGGCTTCGAGTGGGCCGGTTTGGGCCTGAACCGGCAAATTGAGCAACCCCGCCAGTAGAAAAGTGATTGAGAGTAGGGGCGATTTCATGTAAACTGGGGCTATAAAGTGAACGGTGTTTAGTGTTTAGGCAAAAAAAAGCGGCCTCATTCCCGCGAGGGAAGTGACCGGGTCGTGGCTACCAGATTCGACGTGGCTTTGGCAATCAGAACGCCTTCCGCGTTGCGGATTTCGCAGGCGGCATTGACGATTTTCCGGCCTTGCCGGACGATGGTCGATTTCGCGGTAATGGTTTCGCCCGGTTTGGCACTCCACAAGAAATCAACCGACAGATTGACCGACGAATAGAAGGCTTCCAGGCCGAGGCTGAACACGGTCATGCCCATGACATCGTCCATCATCGCCGCCGCCGTGCCGCCGTGCAGAATGCCGCCGGGGTTGCAAAATTCCTCATGAACCTGATAGTCAACCGTTAAGGAATCCTCTTCGGCACCCGTCAGCGTACCGTTGAGCCACCGATCCAGGGGCGAATGGCTCGCCTGACTCATGGGTTGCCCAAGACGGCTTTTGAAATACGCGAGTGCCGGATTGACTGGGTTCATGCTTTGATCAGGAGAATCATTTGTTCCAACGAAGCGTACATCGCCGCCTCCGTGTCCAGATCGCCAAACATTTTGAACCGCCCCCGGATGTGGAGCGAGGCCATGCCGTGGACGAACGACCAAATGGCCATCGTGGCAATCTGGAGCGGTATGGGCCGGATGTAACCTCCCTCCAGACAGCGGGTTAGGGTGTTACAAAGGGTCAGGAAAGTTTTATGTCCGCAATCCCACCCAGCTTCGCTGTCATCCATTTTGAAGATCGCCGCCATCGGTGCCCGCGATATGAACATC
>JAJAZB010000282.1 GCA_026785975.1 Cytophagaceae bacterium
CACGAAATGGCACGATGCACTAAATTCGCATTCTGCCCGTATTTTGCAGTTTATTCCTGAACCTGCCTTTTTAATGAATGATCTGATTGAGTTCAAACTTTTTGTTTTGGAAGAATTACCCAACTCGTCGGGCGTTGTCCGGCTCCGTTGGATCGTCAGCCCGCCGAGCAGTACCGTTACCCTGGAAGCCGCCAGCACCCCCGAACTCGGATTTGAAACCCTGGCTACCGACCAAACCGCCGTGCGCACCTACCGCGACCAGCCCGCCGCGCCGCGCTACTACCGGCTCCGGGTGGGGTCGGGTTTGAGTGAAGTCATCAAAGGAAATCCCCTCCTACCCGATTGGGCGGAAAAGGTAACGGAGCCAAAGCTGAGTCCTCAGCCTGCCCCCGCCGTTCGGCTAGGCCCGCCCTCGATACCCGCGATAAAGCATAAACCGACTTCCCAAAATCAATCGTGGGGGTTCTGGCTTTTGCTCCTGGGTACCCTGGCGGGTATCGGACTACTCGTTGCTTTGATGATCGACGGAGGCGAAGCCGCCAGTGACAGCCAGAATTGGCTCACCCGACCAGAGTGGTTGAGTGGCCGGACGGCAACGGGAGAGTTTACCCGAAAAAATGGTACGTACGAAATACAACCGACCAGCAAAAGTGCCGCCCGCAGCATGAAAGTCCCGTTTGATTTCAGTAAAAACTTTGCGGTGGAAGTAACGGTGGAGAGTTTGGGCGATGAACTGCCCTGGGCGGGTCTAAACCTCGACATCGACAACGAGCAATCGTATCTGACGCTCCGAATGAATAGCAAGGGGCAATTTTACTTCCAGCAGTTCGTGGAAGGGGATCGGTACTACGCCCATCGGCGGGGGTATCTCAGCACGGTAGCCACGAAGTTTTCCGGAGTCAACACCTTGCGCATCGAACGCCACAACGAATCGCTGCGGGCGCTGATCAATGGGCAGATCGTCGCCCGGGAAAAGCAGTTTCTGAGCGGTAGTCGGCGGGTGGGGTTGGTGGCGTTTGGGTCGGGTGCCCGGTTTAGCGACCTGCACATCGTGGCCCAAAGCCTGCCTTAATCGAAGATTCGCGCAGTTGTTATTTGATAAAATCCCCTTGCTTGTTGATGCGCCGGGGCTTCCCCTCAAATTCCACCCGCGCCTCTCCACCGCTGAAGTCGAAAGCCCGATCGAAGCGGAAGGCAATGACCGGAACGTAGTTTTTATTGACGTACCCCCACTTGGCGTTGGATTTCAGAAGAACCCGCCGTAGTCCGCCTTTCAGTTCGCCACGAATCACGATGGCCTCATCCGCAACGACAGGCTCGGGGCGGGCGGGTTTAGGCGGAGCCGGTGCTGGCATCGGAAGCTTTTTTTCGGGCTTTGCAACCACGTCAACCTCGACTTTTTTCACCGGTGGCGCAACACGCGGAGTTGCCGCCGGGGCCGGGGCGTCATTACGGGTAACCACCTCAACGGGTGCTTTTTTGACCGGAACCGCAACTTTCTCCGCTGGCGGTGCGACACGCGGAGTTGCCGGGGCGGTAGTGCCAACAACTGCCTCAGCAGGTGCTTTCTTAGTTGGAACCGCCGGAGCCGCGACCTTCTCCACCGGTGGTGCAGTGCGCGGAGTTGCCGGGTTGGTATTGCCGGTAACCGCCTCGGCGGGTGTTATTTTGGCCGGAACTGCCGGGGCCGTGTCAGTTTTTTTACCAACTCCCTTCGTCGGTTTTTCGACCTTTTTAACCGGCTCTTTTTTTACTTCCTCTTCCGAAACATTATCCGACACGCCGAACACGGTGCCCGAAGGCAAATCCCGGTTTTCCTCCGTTCTCATTGGCGCACTCACCACGAGCGGCGCGATCACCGGCATCGGCGTGTACGTGTACGCCACCCGAACCCGGGCGCTTTTAGCCAGGCTAATCCGGGGTTGGGGCGCTTCCTGAGTCTGGGCAAAACCCAGGAAGCTACTCATCAAGAAAATCGTCGATAACAGGTATTTTTTCATGAAAAATAAAGTCAGAATTGATAGCGAACGCCAACCATAGCTGGCGAAGTGCGGCCCAAACCGGGTAGCGCATACGTGGTTAGGCGGGATTGTTGCTGGTTGCGTACGCCCCGGATGAGCGTGGCCGCGACATCCGTAGCCCAGAGTGCCGCGCCGAGCCGCGTGGCAATGTAGTAGCGGTGGTGGGCGGCGTTGGCATCGGCGTAAAACGGCTGGCCTGCCTCTTCGCGCAATGAATTTCGGTAGCGATCGTAAGCCCGGTTAGCCTGAGATTTTTGCGAAAGACCATACCCGATCAGCCCGTAACAGGCCACGGTGAGCGCGGGCCGCAACCCAATCCGCCTTTTTGGGTTGACAAAAATATTTCCGATCCCCGGCGCAGCGAGCGAAAGCAGGGCATAAACCGGCCCTCCACTCCCCACCAAACGCGGAGGATATTCGGCCACGACGACGGCTTCGAGTTCAGTGTTGATCGTCGCCCGCTCAGCGGCGAGGTTCCAGGTAATCCGTCGGTCATCGCCGGGTTTCACGCCCGCGCCCACCCGCCCCCTGAGTTTGGTGGGTCGGAGGGTGTCGCCCGTTGCTGTCACGAAATACACCCGCACTTGGGTGGGTGATTTCATGCCCTTCAAATCGTAGGTTACCCGGATCAGGCTGTCGAGTTGTTGCAGCCGCACGTTGCTGACTTGCGCCCGCACGGTACCCAGTAATCCAGTGGTCAACAGCAGCAGAATTATTGACGTAAAGCGTTGATTCATAGCGTAATATATTTAACCTCCCCGTACCCAATCCCCACGCTGTTGACCGCGTAAGCCCGAATGTAGTACGTCGTACCCCGGCTCAGTTGGGTCAGATCGAAGGTGTATTTGACAAAAGGCGTGGGCTGTCCCGTGCCCTGACTCACCATCGCATTGGCCAGGGTCGGCAGCGTTTGAACGGCGGAGTAGCACACGCCGTACTGGGTAATGGCGTCGTTGCCGGCCAAATCCAGGCTCATGCCCGCCTGAATGCTGTTGGGTGGCGATACCGTTGGGGCCAGGGTAGTGACCAAAGGCGTGACCGCGTCCGTCACCGTCACGGTGCCCGACAGCGTGACCTCATCCCCACAAATGTTGCGAAGCCGGGCCGTAACCGGATACGTACCCCGCTTCGGATACGTATGAAACGTGGTGAATACCTCGGACGTCGTGCCGTCCCCGTAGGTCCACGTCACGCCATCGATGGTACCGGTGGAATTGACCAGTTTAAACTCAACCGTCAGGCGGTCGGACTTGGTGGCAATGACGGCGGCGGGCACGTCGCATTTGGGAAACCGACGGGGTTCTAAATTCCACTTTTCACAGCCTGCGGTTCCAAGTAACAACAGGAGCAAGGGCGTTATACGAGAAAAAAAAGTGGAGAGTTTCCGGTGTTTCATGTGGGTTAGAGTTCACTCAAAAGTAAGCGAATTCGTCTGATAGTCAATCGAAATTTTACCAAACTGCGACAAAGCCGACTGGCCCATCAACAAAGGCGCGGCGCTGCTGTTGACTACGGTGGCCTGTACGTTGCGGAGCGTACGCCCGCCCAACTGCACCGTGCGGAGCCGGACGACCATCCCCGCCGATATTTCGCCCTCGGCGTCGCGGTAGCGCTGCATACCCTGCACATCCTCGGCTTTGAGCGTACCTTGTTTGTACAAAAAGTCGGCCTCGACGCTCGAAATACTAATATCGCTCGCTCCGGTGTCAAACACAAAGGTCATGGGTACGTCGTTGACAATCGCCGGAATTTTATAGACGCCCCCTTCTTTTACCATCTGAATGGTCGTGGCTGGACCTTCCGAAACAGGCGGTTCCGCCGGGTCGGACGGCGGGGTTTGACCTGACTTTTCCTCAACGCTTACCGGCTCGTCGGGCGGCGGAGCATTGGGGTCGCTGCTTTTGGCGCAGCCCGCACAACCGGACAGGCCAATGGTCAGCGCGAAAAAGTATAAAAATTGGGTGATGCGCATGGAGAAATTGACGAGTAATAATCGGAAAAACTACTTTATTTCAGTAGGACGGTCCGCCGCGCGGGTGAGGCTCCAAGCACCTTGAGCGAAAGTCCTATTCAGGTGATATTTCCGCTCCGTAGCGTAGGGTTTAACCCTACGGAGCGACAGAGCAAAGTTAAGGCTTTACGTTCACTTCATTTTTCGCTAAACTTCCCCACTTTGGTCGTGATTTGTATCGTAAACCGCCGGTTCACCACTTCGTTGCGGGTGTCGCGGGATTTGCCGAAATAGCCGCTTCCGGCCAACAGAACTTCACAATTGGGAATGCCATCGAAGCGAACGTCGTTGTCCTGCCAAAAGTTGTACAACGCCAACGCACGCTTGTAACTCAATTCGTAACCCACGTCGGGGTACTGCCGGAAGTTGTTCTGGTTGCGCTGGGTATTGCCCTCGATCACAACCATGTAATTGACCTCCGGGTTTTGCCGGATTACTTCCATGGCTTTGTCTCGCAAGTGCCGCCCGGCATCGAGCAGCGAGTCGAGGGCCGTCGGCGAAAGCAGGCTGATGTCGGCGCTGTTGGATGGGAAATTGGCATCGACCCGGAGCCGAAACCGCTTGCTGCCCGCGTCGTAGGCGAAGTACTGCCCGTTCAACCCGCGCAGGGCCTGCTCGATGGTTTGGATTTTCCGAAACTTCTCGGCATCTACTTTATCGCCTTCCTGCCTGGCCCGCAGGATCGCGACCGTCAGCACGTACAGCACGAGCATGACGAAAAACAAGCTCGTCATCAGGTCGGTGTAGCTGGGCCAGAAAAAAGAATTGTCGCGGGCTTTCATACTGCTAATTCGATTCTGGGAGGTTGGAAGAGCAAGTAGTTTTGACAACTTTTAAAAAGTTGTCAAAACTCACCGGGACGGCTTTTTACCATTGAGCAATCGCTGCCAGGTACTTTTCTCCATGCGTTCCACGAGGCGGTTCATCAACTGGTTGGTTTGGGCCTGCTGCTGAGCGAGTTGCGAGAGCAGTGCCTCGATTTGCTGCTGGGTGGTGGCGTCGGTTTGCTGGTAGCGGAGGGCATCCTGGTGGATGCGTTCGAGGTAATCGAGTTTGCCAAACTTGTCGCGGTTTTGCTCAAAATAATCCTTGGTCTGTTGTTCCTCCGCATATTTAAGGTCTTCGATGGCCCGCAAACGCGTCTGGGTGTGGATCTGCAAATTCTGAAGGCTTTCCTGAATGAGTCCGTCAAAATCGTTGATGCGGTTCGTGAACGCATTACCCATATTATTCACCTGCTCGAAATTCTCCCGGAAATACCGGGCCATGTCGCGGGTTTCAACAAGCACGGCGCTGATTTTTTCCCCCACGGCCTCCACGCCTTCCGTGCGCTCGGCGATGCGGGCGGTGTTGTCGACCAGGTGATTCAGGTTGCTGAGGTAGGCACCAAACTTTTCGAGGGCGTTGAGGCTACCGTCCAACTGCGCCAACACCTGCACGTTGAATTTGGCCACCCGGCTCAGGTCTACTTTTTCGAGGCTTTCCAGCACGTGCTGCTGGGCCATGAGCGATTCGTGGTTCATGCGCACCAACCCGCTCAACTGCCCGATGTCAGTGCTGAATTGCCGACTAAACGTCTCGATGCTCCGGTTGAGCGTGGCAAACAGGCCCGCGTGAACGCGCTCGCTCAGGATAGGCAGCAACTCCGTTTGTAAAAACGTGAAGAAATCGTGCTTGCGGGTTTCGAGGTCGGCTTTGGCCCGCCGGTAATTGGTCGAGTTGAGAATCGTGAGCAACAACCCGATGCCGCTGCCAATCATGGCGACCCGTACCCCACCAATAAGTCCGGCGATGCCATCCCCGTTCAGGAACTTGGCGGAGCCAATATCGGGCATATCAAACAAGCCCAGCACGACCCCCACCATCGTACCCAGCAAACCCAGGTACAGCGGAATCGGCAGGGTCAGGCTGATGCCTTCTTCGCGGGCGTCGAGGTTGCGCTCCACGATGTCGCGCAGCAAGTTGAAGTCGGAAACTGCGCCTTTGTTGCGTACCAAGTACGTGTTGAGGCTGCGCTGGATGGGGTCAAAAACGGGATTGGTTTCCCGCGATTCGAGCAGTGTGAGGTTCGTCGTATCGACGGGTTGGGCCTGCAAGGCGTCCATTTTCCCCAAAATCTCCTGGCGCTGGTGCTGGTACTCATTCCGTATTTCGTCGGGGACTTCGCTCAGTAACAGTTCGGTCAAATCGGCGAATTGTACGCGCAAATCATCCAGTTCGGCCTCTTTTCTTCGGTCATAGGCCGACAGATTGTTCAAAGTTTTCAGTAAATCCTCGGCGGATTTGTCCCCTATTTGCGACGTTGCCATCCAAGCATGGCGAATGCTAAACCCATTGACCGGCGGAATGGCTTGCCCAAGTTGGTTGATCCGGGCGCGGGTTTCCCACCAGATTTTCACCTGAAACAACACGATCACGCCGATGACGATCCACTCCAAGCTAGTGATCCAGGAGAAGGTTGAGGTTTGTAACAGTATAGATATCAGGGACATATAAAATCAAGGAAAGTTATATTCATCC